>CADDZC010000020.1 GCA_902812365.1 Acidobacteriota bacterium
GAAGAGGTCATGTCCAATTTCTCCACACTGGGCGGGGCGGGGTAGAACCGGTGGCGGCGGATTAGGATGCTGAAAACAGATATCTTATATTTTCCTCAGAATTGTAGATCGATGGTTGGATAGTGACGTAAGTCAATGTTTTTAATAGCCTTAATTTAAAAGTGTGGAAATCCTCCACACTTTCTCTGGCGAGGGGTGGGAGTCGCGTTCAAGATGGTTCTGTAAGTAACTGTTAAATCAGGACTAAGCTGATTTTCCGGCGGTGGCATTGCCCGTGCATAAGACAGCGCGGAGTACCGTTTGTGAATACGACCGCCAAGGTTCTGATCGTCGATGATGACCAGGAGAGCCGTGAGCTCCTGAGCGAAGTTTTAGAGGCGAACGGCTATTCTGTGGGCGCCGTCGGGAACGGCGCGGCGGCTCGCGCGGCCCTCGCTCAGGACGGCGATTATGCCGTTGTCATCGCCGATCTGCGGATGCCGGACGGAAGCGGGTTGGAGTTGCTGCGCGACCTGCGTCGGGCCAACTTCAAGCAGGAGATCATTCTGATGTCGTCGTTTCTGAGCGGGGCCGACCGTCAGCGAGCGCTGGACCTGGGGGCCCGCGCCTTTCTGGAAAAGCCCTTTCGCCTCACGGAGTTCCTGCAGGTGGTGGGCAGCGTCACCGGGAAGAACAGCGTGTCATTATCCCCGTAGGGCCGGCCTTTGAACGGAGCTGAAAACCACGGCGAGGAGAAAAGAGGATGGACGTCGAACAGAAGGTGGTGGAAATCATTGCCCGCGAGCAGCATCTGGACCCCAGCGCGGTAAAGTTGGACTCTACGTTTGCCGAGTTGGGAATCGACTCCTTGGATGGCGTGAATATCCTCTTTGCCTTGGAAGAGGAGTTCAAGATCGACATTCCGGACGCGGTGGCCCAAAACATGAAGAGCGTCCGCCAGGTGGTTGACAGCCTAACGCGGGTGATCGAGGGCAAAGACATTTCCGATCTGGTGGAAATGGCGAAGGGCGGAACGGCGGCGACGAGCAACTGAATCCCGCTAAGCAGGGTGGCAAGCGTGCGCAGAGTCGTCATCACCGGCTTGGGAGTGTTCGCCTCGACGGGCCGTAATGTCGAGGAATTCTTCGGCAACCTGACGGAGGGCCGATCCGCCGTGCGGCGGATCCGGCAATTCGATCCTTCCGAACTGACGGTTCAGATCGCGGCGGAGATTCCCGACTACAATCCGGCCGACTACTTTCCCCAAAAGCGGCTCGATCTGATCGATCGCTTTTCGGAGTTTGCCCTGATCGCGGCGCGAGAGGCGATGCAGTCCAGCGGCATCGAGGTGCGCGACGAAGAGCGGCCCCGCTTTGGGGTGGTGACGGGATCCGGCTTGGGCGGGGTGCATACGTACGACAACGGCTACTTCAACCTCTATGCTAAGCAGGTCACCAAGCTCCATCCCTTCACCATTCCGCGGAGCATGCACAACGCCGCTGCCTCGCAAATCTGCATGGAGTACGGGGCGCTCGGCCCGTCGCTGGCCACCTCCACGGCGTGTTCCTCCTCCAATCATGCGATCGGCGAGGCTTTCCACCGGATCAAGTTCGGCCTGGCCGACATCATGTTGGCGGGCGGCAGCGATGCCCCGATCACTTTCGGCACCATGCGCTGCTGGGAATCGGTTCGGGTGCTGGCGTCGGGGAACGGAGACCCGAGCCGCGCCTGTCGCCCTTTTTCGGCCGACCGCGAGGGATTGGTGCTGGGTGAAGGAGCCGCCATCCTGCTGCTGGAGGAGCTGGAACACGCGCGGCGCCGGGGAGCGCGGATTTACGCGGAGCTGGCCGGCTACGGAATGAGCTCGGATGCCGCCCACATCACCCAGCCGACGGTGGAGGGCCCGGCGCGCGCCGTTCGGATGGCGCTCGAGGAGGCGCAACTCAATCCGGAAGACATTGATTACATAAACGCCCATGGAACTGGGACGCGCCTCAATGACGCGACCGAAACCCGCGTCATCAAGGAAGTCTTTAAAGATCGGGCGCGCCGAGTGCCCGTCAGCTCAACCAAGTCGATGCATGGACACGTGATGGGGGCGACGGGCGCGATTGAGCTGGTGGCCACGGTGATGGTTTTGGATCGGGGAGTGATTCCTCCCACCGCCAATTACACCCAGCCGGATCCGGAATGCGATTTGGACTGCGTGCCGAACGAGGCCCGCCCGGCGCGAGTGCGCGCCGCTTTGTCGAATTCCTTTGCCTTCGGTGGCCTGAATGCCGTGCTGCTGGTTCGGAAGTTCCAGTAACCACCGATTGTCCAACTATGGCGGCTCCTAAAAAGGTCGTGATTTTGACGTTGAGTGTGGGCTCGGGGCATCTGCGGGCCTCCTGGATGATCGAGCAAGCCTTATCCGAGGGTCCGGACGAGGTCGAAACGCGCGTCGTGGACGTGATTGATCTGGCCGAGAATTGGTTCCACCACCTGTATGTTCGTCCCTATTGGCTCATGCTGCGTTACGGGCGGGGCGTCTGGCGGGGGCTGTACGAACGCCGCCACCGCAAGCACCATCGCGCCACCGCCCCGGCGTGGATGTTTCGGCGAGGCTGCGCCAAAGTGCTCGATCAGCTCCGCGACTTCGGCCCCGACCTGGTCATCGTGACCGAGGTAGGGGCGGCCGAGATCGCCGTTTTGGGCAAGCGCGAAGGGTGGTTCCACGCGCCCATCCTGGCCGTCCAAACCGACTTGCATGCCGAGCCGCCTTGGGTCCAGGACGAAATTGATTTCTACTGCGTGGGAAGCCATGAAGCCAGATCGCAACTGATTGGCTGGGGTGTGTCCTCGCACCGCATTCTGGTCTGTGGCATCCCGATCGACCCCGCCTTCTCGCTGGCGTTCGATCGGTCGGAAGCGCGCCGCCGGTTGGGGCTGGCGGCTCAGCCTCCGGTGGTTCTGGTGATGGGGGGCGGCATGGGGCCGGCTCCGCTCGATCGCATGGTTCTGAGTCTCGACCAGTGCGGAGTGCCCCTGCAGGTTGTGGCCGTCGCCGGCCACGACGGCGCGATGCGGGAGAGGGTCGAGGCGCTGCGCGGCCAAGTCACTCTGGATCTTCGCGGGCTCGGGTGGACGGACCGGGTGCCCGAACTGATGGCCGCGGCCGACGTCCTGATCACCAAGCCGGGCGGCTTGACCATTTCCGAGGCGCTCGCCGCCGGCCTGCCCCTCATCCTCACCCATCCCATTCCGGGCCCCGAAGAGCGGCACGTCCGCTATCTGGTGAAAAACGGCGTGGCGCTTTACGCCGCCTCCCTCGACGATATCCCTCGCCTGGTTGGCGACCTGCTGGCCCACCCGGAAAAGCGGGCCGCCATTGAAAAACGGGCGCGCGAGCTTTCTCGGCCGGGCGCGGTCCATGCCGTGGCCCAAGTGGGCCGCGCCTTGATGGAGAAAGCGACGTATATCGATCTGCTGGCCGCTCCGCCGGAGCCCCCGGGGGAGTCGGCCTACGTGATGTGACCATCAAGGCGGAAGGGCGGGTATCCCGGCGCGGTACGAGCGCCCCTGCCCTTCCCCAGCCTGACTCGTGCCATGCTGACTGCGGCCGTCAGAACTTTCGAGCGCATCGCCATCGGCGACTCAATTCCCTCGCTGGTAAAGTGGGGAAAGCGCGTCCCGACCGCCCTGGCCGACCGGTTGCAGCGTCAGGCCTTTCGCGAAGTCGTTCTCTATACGGCGCGGCGACAGCCCTTTTTCGCCCGCCGGCTTCGGGAGCGTGGCATCGACCCCTCGCGGGTGCGGACTCCGGCTGATTTAGGCGACGTCTACACGAGCGCCGAAGACCTTCTTCGGTGGCCGGCGGAAGACTTTCTGTGCCGCGCGCCCCAGGCCGTCTTCGAGAGCACCGGCACCTCCGGCGCTCCCAAGCGCGTCTATTTCGGCTACGACGAACTGGAGGCTTCGGCGCGTCACGAAGCGGCGGCTCTGTATCAGAACGGCGTCCGGCCGGGTGACCGGGTGGTGTGCGCGTTTGACGGCGGTTATTGGATCAGCAGTTGGGTCACCTTTCGCGCCTGCCAGCAGATCGGAGTGTTCTGTTCGGCGATCGGCAAGCCGCATCCGCGCGAGCTGTACCAGCGCCTGGCCGTGTACCGATACAACGTCATCATCGCCGATCCGACCTGGCTGGTCAGTTTGAGCGAGATCGCGGCGGCCAGAGGCACCGTTCCCGTCAAACTTATCATGGCCGCCGGCGACCGCATGAGCGGCGTCTATCGCGACTACGTGCAGAAGGTCTGGAACTCGCCGGTGGTGCTGGGTTACGGGTCGACGGAGGCGGGGGGCGGCGTCGGCATGGAATGCCGGGCGCGCTGCGGATATCACCTTGACGAATTCAACTTTCTGTTTGAGATCGTTGAACCCGACGGCGACGGGTATGGCGAGCTGGTGATGACAACTCTCGCTCGCCGCACCCAGCCGCTGATCCGCTACCGGATGCGGGACGTGACCCGATGGATCGAGGGCAGATGCGCCTGCGGCGTCCGGCTGCGGCGGATCGCTCCAATCAAAGGCCGGCGCGATGAGATGGTGGTGATGGGCGCCGGCAACCTGCACCCCGAGATGTTCGAGCGCATCCTGCACGGCGTCGAAGGCATTGCGGATCACTGGCAGGTAGCCGTCCGGCAGGAAGGCGTGCGGGACATCCTGGAGTTCCGGCTCGAACCGACCGACGGCATCCGGCTGCCGGCGGTGCAAGAAGCCGTTTTCCGGAATCTCGAAAACCTCTATCCTGAAGTGTGGGCCAACCACCAGTGCGGGATGTACCGGCTCGAGTTTCGCTTGCTGGCGCCGGGCACGCTCGAGCAAGGCAGAAAACCCCGGCGGTTGGTGGATGAGCGGCAGGGCTGAGGCCCGGCCAGAGCGGAGGAAGGCGAATCCCTGTCCAGGAGCCTGGACGGCGGCGCGCTGGATCGCCGGCGGCCAGCCGGAAGTCGTAACTTCTCGATGACGGCACCCGATCACGGATGAGACAGAAACCCTCCCACGGCCGGCCCCAGGATGCTCCCATCGTCTTTTGCGATTTTGACGGCACGATTACGCGCCTCGATGTGACCGACGAGATTCTCAGCCGCCTGGCGGCCCCCGAATGGCACCAGATCGAAGCCGCCTGGGTCGAGGGCCGCATCGGGTCACGCCAGTGCTTGAAGCGGCAGATGGAGCTCGTCGAAACGGCCAAAGAGGAGCTCGATGCGCTGATTGACGCGATTCCGGTCGATCCGGGTTTTCCCGCCTTTGTTGACTTCGCCCGGCAGCGCGCCATCCCTCTGTATGTGGTGAGCGACGGGTTCGATTACGTGATTCGGCGGATTCTCCGCCGCTCGGGGGTGCCGGGCGAGTTGCGCAACGGTTCGCACCTGTTTGCCAGTTCGCTGCGCTTTCGACGGGGCCGGCTCGTGGCTTCTTTCCGGCACTTCCCGGTTCCGTGCGAGCACGATTGCGCCACCTGCAAACCGGCCGTCATCCGCCGCCTCAGCCGCGGCCGGGGTCCGGTGGTCTTCATCGGAGACGGACTCTCCGACCGCTTTGCGGTGCGGGAATGCGACTTGATCTTTGCCAAGCGGCAACTGCTGGCTTATTGTGGCGAGCACGGCGTGGCGTGCCGCCCGTTCGAAACCTTTGCCGACGTCGAGCGGGCGCTGCGGATGATGGTCGGCGGGCGCGAATCGGAAGCCGGGAGGGCCAGCCCCGCCCGCGCGGCGCTGGCTGGCCGCGGCTGACCGGCGGCGCATGCGCGAATCGGCCCATCGATTGGTGAGAGGGAGGGGAGATTGTCTGACTCCGCGACGACGACCCGCACGGCCGAGCTGCTGGCTCTTGAGCGCCAGTACTGCTCCTTTGGCGATACCGTGCATTACCTCGAGCCGCCTAAGGTATTCGCGCGCTGCCAGGGCAGCTACCTTTATGATGACGAGGGCACGCCTTATCTCGACCTGCAGATGTGGTACTCCGCCGCCAGCTTCGGCTACGGCAATCAGCGGTTGCAAGAGGCTTTGAAACGCCAGCTCGACCGGCTGCCCCAGCTCGCCTGCCAGTATCTGCACGCCGAGAAGGTCGAAGTGGCGGCCCGCCTGGCCCGCTACTGCGAGCAGCGTTTCGGGGTCAAGGGGCGGGTGCACTTCAACGTGGGCGGCTCGCAAGCGATCGAAGATTCCCTCAAAATCGTTCGCAACTCCACGGGCAAGAACTTGATGTTCGCCTTCATGGGCGGATACCACGGCCGTACGCTCGGCGCCTCGGCCATCACCTCCAGCTATCGCTACCGGCGCCGTTACGGCCACTTCGGCGACCGCGGCCAGTTCGTGTTTTACCCCTACTGCTTCCGCTGCCTGTATGGCCTCCGGCGCGAGACCTGCAATCTTTATTGCCACGATCAGTTCGCCAAGCTGTTCGAAAGCGAATATTACGGCGTGTGGGATCCCCAGGCCGGCGCTTCCGAATACGGCGCCTTCTATATTGAAGCCGTGCAGGGAACGGGCGGGTATGTGATTCCGCCGCCGGGATACTTTCGCCGCCTGAAAGAGACCTGCGACCAGCGCAAGATTCTGATCGTGGACGATGAAATTCAGATGGGCTTTTACCGCACCGGGAAATTCTGGGCGGTCGAACACCTGGGCATTACGCCGGACATCATCGTCTTCGGCAAGGCGCTGACCAACGGCTTGAATCCCCTCTCCGGCCTCTGGGCCCGCGAGGACTTGATTACGCCCGAGCTCTTTCCCCCCGGCTCCACCCACTCGACCTTCTCCTCGAATCCGCTCGGCACGGCCGTGGCGCTGGAGACGTTGAAAATGCTCGAAGAGGAGGACTACGCCGCCCAGGTGAACGAGAAAGGGGCCTATTTTCTCGCCGGCTTGAGAGACCTGCAGGGCCGGTATCCGCGCGTGATCGGCCAGGTGGACGGCTTAGGGCTGGCTTTGCGGATCGAAGTCTGCCAAGAAGACGGCATTACGCCGGATCGCGAACTGGCCGACCGCATCTTCGCCGAAGGACTCAAAGGCGACTTGACGGCCGGCGGCCGCCGCTACGGCTTGGTGCTGGATATCGGCGGCTACTACAAGAACGTCTTCACCCTCGCACCCTCGCTGGCCATCACCCGCGCCGAAATCGATGTGGCGCTTGACCTCCTCGATCAACTCTTTCGGCGGTGCCGCGGCGCCTCCTCCGCTCCGGCTCGGTAAACCGCACCTTCTCGGCCGGCGTCATGCCTCGTCCCGGTGGGAGCGGAGGTAATCCCGGAACGCCGCCTCGAGTTGGGTGGTGATCCGGCCCGGGGCCGGGTAGTCCCATTTCGGGCTGACGTGGGAGACGGGAGCCACTTCGCGGGTGGTGGAGCTGATGAAGACCTCCGAGGCGGCGTCGAGGTCGGCGGGGGCGAGCTCGGCTTCCCGCAGTTCGACTCCGGCGCCCGGCGCGATTTCGATCAGGATTTCACGGGTGATGCCGGGCAGGCAACCGGAATCGAGCGGCGGCGTCAGGACTTTGTTCCCGCGGACGAGGAAGAGGTTGGCCGAGGTGCACTCGGCGAGGAACCCCTGATCATTGAGGAGGGCGGCGTCGTCAAATCCCGCGGTGCGGGCTCGTTCGAGGAAGATGGAATTGGCCGCCCAGGAGAGCATTTTGGCTCCGGCGAACGGGCCGTGGGAGAACACGGCGTTGGGCTGGAGGCATAGGCGATGGGCGCTCGGCCACGAAGGCACGGCCGACGTGAAGATCAGCAAGTCGGCCGGTCCCAGGCCTTCGTTGCCCGCCCAGGCGCCGTCACCGTTGCGCACCACCACCAGGCGCGCCATTCCCTCGGGGCGCCGATTGGCGCGGGCCAGCTCGATGACCTGCGCGCGCACGGCGCCGGCATCGCCCGCCATGGGGACGTCCAGGCGCGCCGCGTCGCGGGCCATCCGCTCCCAATGGCGGCGAAACTGGAAGGGAACGCCCTCGTAAAGCCGCAGCGTCGTAAACACTCCCCATCCCATCAGCAACCCGATTTGGCCGGGCGACAGGCATGCTTCCCGCAACGGCAGAATGCGGTCATTGTGAGCGATCAGGCCGTCCATCATGGAAACCGCGTAAGGGGTACGTCCGGGCGGACGGGTACCGCGGGCGGCGCAGGGCCGCCCAGAATCAGCGCGGGCTTAAGATTGTCCATGCACCGTCAGGGGATAATCCAGACGGATGCGGCAGCGAGTGTCGGGCGGAAGATGGACTTCCCGGCCCCGCGGCCAGAACACTTCGTAGCCGATGAAGGCGGCGGCGCTAAAGGGGAGCGCGGCTCCCGCCGCCGTCGCGCCGGCGAGCTTGGTGCCCATTGCCGCCAAGCCGCCGACGCCCGTCAGTCCGGCGGCGATCTCCTTCCAGGAAAACCGGCGGCCTCCCTTCAAGTAGCCCTCGCGGTCAAGCTGCAGGGGGCCGGCGTGTTCTACGCCCGCCAGGACGGCCGTGATGGGCTGCACCTGATTGTCGGGCAGCGCCACCTGCTCGAAACGGAATCCCAGTTCGGCCGCGCGGTGCAGGCGGCCGGCCGGGCGCAGGCGGGTGATCTCGCCGTAAAGGAGGGTGCCGGAAGGCAGAGCGACCCGACCGTTGACGTACACCGGTTGCACAATTCGCCCGGCCACCGTGTCGCCGACGCGGCTCGTCCGCGTGTGGATGCCGGAGAGCAGCTCGACCGTGGTTTCGGTCTCGGCCGGGACCGTCAGCAAGGGCGCGGGGGCCGAACTCGGGGAGGCCATCGCGGCCCGCGTCATCAGCCGCGCCGGAGCCGCCTCCGCGCCCCGCGACGTCCCGGCGAAAGCCAGAGCCCATACCGCCGCCATGAGGGCCGTCCTCTTCATAGCCTCAACCTCCTTGAATCCTGGGACTGAGAACCGGCGGCCGACGTGAACGCCGTCCCTCGCGGCGCACAAGCGCTCACCGAAGCGTGCTCTCTCCCCCTCAGCGCACTCTGGCCGCCGACGGCAAGATTGTGCCTGTTCGCAAACCGGAAAGCAAGGGCGGGTTTTCGAAAAGCCGGGCGCCGAGCCGCCCGGAGTACCGTCCCCGGGGTGGCTCATGCTATATTCCGCCGGGACAGCCGGGTGGTTGCCGGAGATCGAACGATGCGGATTCTCACAAGACTCTTATGGTTTGCGATCGCCGCCCTCGCCGCCGTAGCGCTCGGCCTGGTGGCCGCGGTTCACGGGGAGCCGGTCAATGCCGTGTGGTTAGTGGCGGCGGCGGCCTGCGTTTATGCCCTCGGTTACCGCTTTTACAGCCGCTGGATCGCCGTCCGGGTGCTCGAACTGAACGATCAGCGGGCCACCCCGGCCGAGCGCCTGGATGACGGCCGCGACTTTGTCCCCACCAACAAGTGGGTGTTGTTCGGGCATCACTTTGCCGCCATTGCCGGCCCCGGACCGCTGGTGGGCCCGATTCTGGCCGCGCAATTCGGATACTTGCCCGGCACGTTGTGGATTGTGCTGGGCGGCGTGCTGGGCGGCTGTGTCCAGGACTTCGTCACCCTGTTCTGTTCGATCCGTCGCAACGGCAAATCGCTGGGCCAGATGGCCAAAGAAGAGATCAGCGAGATAGGTGGCTGGACGGCGCTCGTGGGGGTGCTGGCCATCATGATTATTCTCATCGCCGTCGTCGCCCTGGTGATTGTGAACGCGCTCAAGGCCAGCCCCTGGGGTCTGTTTACGATCGCCGCCACCGTCCCCATTGCTCTGCTGGTGGGCGTCTATCTGCGCTTTCTGCGTCCGGGCCGCGTGCTTGAAGCTTCGCTCGTGGGGTTCGTTCTGGTCGTGGCGGCAGTGATGGGCGGCAAGTACGTCGCCGAGTCTTCGCGGCTGGCCCCCTACTTTACGCAAGGCGGTGTGGCGCTGGCTTGGATGATTATCCTCTATGGCTTTGCCGCCTCGGTGCTGCCCGTCTGGCTGCTGCTTGCCCCGCGCGACTACCTGAGCACGTTCATCAAGCTCGGCACGATCGCCGCGCTCGCGCTCGGCATCCTGGTGGCCCATCCCCCGATGCTGTTGCCTCCCCTCACCCGCTTCACCGACGGTACGGGGCCGATCTTTGCCGGCAAGGTCTTCCCCTTTTGCTTTATTACCATCGCCTGCGGCGCGATCTCGGGATTTCATTCCCTCATCGCGAGCGGCACAACGCCCAAGCTGATTACCAAAGAGAGCCAGGCCCGGCTCATCGGTTACGGCAGCATGATGATGGAGTCGTTTGTCGGCGTCATGGCCATGGTGGCGGCGACCGTGTTGCGCCCGGGGGTCTATTTTGCCATCAACAGTCCGGCCGGAGTGGTCGGGGCGACGGCGGAAAAGGCGGTGGCCACGATCTCGGGCTGGGGGTTCCCCGTCACCACCGAGACGATGCGGGAACTGGCGGCCCGCGTGGGCGAACTGACGCTATTGAACCGCACCGGGGGAGCGCCGTCGCTCGCCGTGGGGATGGCCCATATCTTCGGGCGGACGCTCGGCTGGGCCGGCCTCGAGCCTCTCTGGTACCACTTCGCCATCATGTTCGAAGCTTTGTTCATCCTCACCGTGCTCGATGCCGGCACGCGGGTGGGCCGCTTCATGCTTCAGGACCTGCTGGGCCACCTCTGGAAGCCGCTCGGCCGCACCAGCTGGTACCCGGGCGTGGTGGCGACGAGCGCCCTCATCTGCGCCGCATGGGGCTATTTCCTGGTTCAAGGCGTTGTCGATCCGCTCGGCGGCATCAATAGCTTATGGCCGCTCTTCGGCATTTCCAACCAGCTTTTGGCGGCCATCGCCCTCTGCGTGGCCACGACGATCCTCATCAAAATGGGCAAGCGGCGTTACGCCGGGGTCACGCTCGGCCCCCTGGCGTGGCTGGTTGCCGTCACGATGACGGCCAGCTACGAGAAGATTTGGCATCCTGACCCGCACATCGGCTTTCTGGCGCAGGCCGCCAGCCTCCGCGCGCAGTTGGCTGCCGGAGCCATTCCGGCGGCCAAGGCGGCGGCCACTGAGAGGCTGATCGTGAACCTGCATCTCGACGCCGTGGTCACCATCATTTTTGCGCTGCTCGTGCTCCTGATCCTGTTCGAGTCGGCGCGGCTGTGGTGGATGTACGCGGCCGGACGCAAGGAGCCGGTGCTGAACGAGGCACCGATGGAGGTCTCGCGGATTACGGCATGAGGGCCGACTCTCAAGCTCGGGCCGAGGCCGGTGCGAACGGCTCGCTCCGGTCGCCGAAGCCGGCGGATAGCCCCGCCGGGAGGGTTGAGATGACTCGATGGCGCGAGGTGATCCAGGCACTGTGGAAGTTCCTGGAAGGGGCGACGGGCGAAAACGCGTACGCGCGTTATCAGGAGGACGCGGTGGAAAGAGGAGAGCCCGTCCTGACGCCCGCGGCGTTCTACGCCGCCAATGTCGAGAAGAAATATTCGGGTATCGGCCGCTGCTGCTGACCCAAGGCCCAGCGGCCGGCCGGGCGATTTGCGTTCAGGCGGCCCGCAGAGCGATCGTTGGGAGCGCCCGGCTACCGCCCTACCACCCCCGGCGAATACTGGCGTGTAGAGCATGGTTACACGGAAAGGCGAGGCCTTCCCTTGGCCCAGCCGGGACGATTTTCAGCCCTTTACGGCCGCCTGTGGCACTTTTCGGGGCGAAATCCACGCCTCGGACCGCCCGGGTGGCCGCTCCGCGGCGATCGAAAGGGGGAGGGAACGGCGATGCTGCGGTTGAGAGGGCTACACAGACGGGGCTGCGCGATTCCAAAATTGAAATATGATTTTTCATAGATTATCCCCCCCAGTCAGAGCACTCTAAACATACTACAATTGTAATTTATTAGCTGCCCAGCGGATAGAGTCGGCCCTTAATGTTTACATAACATTAGATTTGGAAATTGATTTGCCCTGGGCCCTCCCCGGAGGGAGACGGGAGCCGGAATTGGCCCTGTTATCACGTTATGTCAATAGGAACGAAATGGGTTCCACGGTGAAACCGGGGAGGTCGGCAATGAGAAGATGGGTGTGGCTGACGGCGATCTTGTGCGGCGTTAGCATCACGGGCTGGACTCAGGACACGGCGACGATTGTGGGCACGGTCATGGACACCACAGGAGCCGTCATCCCGGGTGCCAAGGTGACGGTGGAAAACGCCGACAAGGGCTATGTACGTCATCTCGTTACAGACTCAGCGGGCATGTACCGGTCATCCGCTGTGCCGATTGGTAATTACACCGTGACGGCGGAAGCGGAAGGCTTCCAAAAGCTGGTGCAATCGGGCATCACCCTGAGCGTCGGTCAAATCCAGCGGGTGGACCTGAAACTGAGCGTCGGCCAAGTGACTCAGGAAGTGACGGTGACCGGAAACGTGCCGCACGTTCAGACCGAGACGGCAGCATTATCAGACGTTGTGACCGGTGAGCAGATTTCTCAACTGGAGCTCAACGGCCGCAACTTCGTCACTCTCGCCACCCTGGTGCCGGGCGCGGTGCCGGATAATGGTTTGGATACCTCCCACGTCGGAGTCTACGGGAACAACAATATCTCCTTTAACGGCAGCCGGATGCAGTACAACAACTGGGAGATCGACGGAGGCAATAACACCGACGAAGGCTCCGCTTCAACCTTCAATACTTATCCGAACCTGGACACCATCGCCGAGTTCCGGATTTCGACTTCGAACTACGGCGCCGACATGGGGAAGCATGCTGGGGCGACCATCGAGGTGGCCACCAAGTCCGGCACGCGGGATTTTCATGGCGACGCCTTCGAGTTTGTGCGCAACGACCACTTTGACGCCAACGATTTCTTCATCAACCGCACGCCCTGGACCAGCCTGAACGTCCAGGCCAATTGCGGCGGCCGCGCCCACGGGCCGTGCAACGCCCCCAAGACGCCTTTGAAATGGAATGACTACGGATACACTTTAGGCGGGCCGGTCTACATCCCTGGGCATTACAACACGGATAAATCGAAGACCTTCTTCTTCTGGTCCGAGGACTGGCGCGCTTACCGGGAGGGCCAAGTTATCTCGAGCCCCGTGCCCAGCCTTCTCGAGCGCAAGGGAGACTTTAGCCAGTGCGACCCGAAGTCTCCGAATTACAACCCGGTAGTCGCCAGCGGCTGCGTGCTCCCGACCGTCAACGGCGTGACCTATGATAGCATTGCGCAGATCCCGGGCGTCAACCCGCAGGCCGTCACCAACGCCACCGATCTGCTGAATGCCCTGGTGCCTTTGCCCAACAGCGGGCCGGCCGGCTGGACCCTGGCCTCGACCACGGCCACCAACTGGCGGCAAGAGCAGATTCGCGTTGACCAGAATATCAGCGACAAGACTTCGGCCTTTGTCCGCTACACCCAGGACGCCTGGGACACGCTGGCGGTGCCGGCGCTGTGGACGGGGTCGAGCTTCGACACCATCAAGACTCCGTTCGAGGGGCCGGGCAAGAGCGCCGTCTTCCATTTAACCCACACCTTCACCCCGACCTTGATGAACGAGTTCATCATGAGCTATACGGTCGACCACATCGTGCTCCACAATCAGGCGGCCGATTCGGTGGCGGGCTCGATCAACCGCCCCTCCAACTTCGTGCTGAACCACTTCTTCCCGGCCAACGCCGGCAATCCGCTCCTGCCCGCGGTTTCCGTCGGCGGTGGCGGCCCCGCTTTTTACGAGGATGCGGGCAATCGCCCCTGGTTCAACTCCAACCCCATCATCGAGTGGAAGGATAATGTGGCCTGGGTGCGGGGAAATCATCAGTTGAAGTTCGGATTTTTCCTCGAGAAATATCGCAAAAACGAGCAGTTCGGCACCGACACCCAGGGGATTTTAACCTTCAGCGGCAGTTCCCCGATCAGTTCCGGCAACGGTTTGGCCGACATGTTTCTGGGCAATATCGCGCAGTACCAGGAGGGCACGGAGACTTTGAACGGCGTCCCGGTCGGCGGTTATCCCAAGGGCCACTGGCGAATGACCGATTTTGAGCCGTACTTTCAGGATACCTGGAAGGTGGCTTCCCGCCTGACGCTCGATCTCGGCCTGCGCTATTATTGGTACACGCGCATCCACGACGTTACCCGCCCGACGGTCGATTCCGGGTTCTTGCCCAGCCAGTTTAATCCCGCGCGCGAAGCGCCGCTGGCGAACAGCCCCCTCGGCCCGGTGATTGTGCCCGGGACGGGCCACGATTACACGACCTTCGGCAACGGCCTCGTCGAGTGCGGTCATAACGGAATTCCGCCCGGCTGCCAGCTTGGCAACACGGCTCTGAACTTCGCGCCGCGCTTCGGCTTTGCCTGGGACCCGACCGGCACCGGGCGCTGGTCGGTGCGGGGAGGCTACGGCATCTATTTCGAGTCGGGGAACGGGAACGAAGCCCAGGCCGAGGGCGGCGAAGGCAATCCGCCGGTCGCGCTGAGCCCCTCGAACTTCAACGTTGTAGGCTACAGCAGCATCGTCCCGATCTTCTCGAACGGCCGCTACTCCGCTCCGTTCGGCGTCACCAGCTACACGGCGTGGCCCTATGACCAAGGGTGGCCTTACGAGCAGCAGTACAGCTTGAGCGTGCAGCACCAGTTGACCAACAATGACCTCTTCACCGTCGCTTACGTCGGCATGCTCGGGCGTCACCTCGCCACTGGTCGCTATTTCAACCAGATTCCGGTGGGGGTGAAAACCGAAACCGTCCCGGCGCTGGCCGGCCTGACCGGTACCAAGCCCGGTTTCGCGGGCGTTCCCGGCGATGCCGGTCAGACCCTCTGCAACTCCTCCGGCGTCTGCAACGTGCAGGAGGCCATGATTTACAACGAAGTGCCCAGCAGCTTCTTCCAGCCCTATTCCGATTACAGCATCTTTATGAAGCAGAATACGGCGGTTTCCAGTTACAACGCCCTGCAGGCGGACTACCGTCACACCTTCAGCCACGGACTTAGCTTTCAGGCGGCCTACACCTGGTCGCACGCCATCGATGACTCGACGAGCACCTACTTTAACTCCGGCGTCGACAGCTCGAATCTGAGCCGCTGGAGGGCGACCTCGGACCTCAACCGCACTCACGTGCTGACGATGAACTACATTTACGACCTGCCGTTCTTCAAAAACAGCGGCAGCCCGTTCCTTCGCCAAGCGCTCGGAGGTTGGGAAGTGAGCGGCATCACCACGTTCTTCAGCGGCGAGCCGGTCAACTTCAGTTGCGGCGTTCAGGGCTACAACAACGGCATCGGCGCCGGCGTGCAGTGCAACAGCGTCGGCCCGGTCAAAATCCACAAGGGGACGTTTAACGATCCGACGTACGGGCCCACTCCGACATGGTGGGATCCGAATACGATCACCGAGCCGACGTTTGGGCAGCTGTTTGCCAACGGCGAGCCGGGCATGTTTGGCTATCTGGGCCGCAACGTGCTCACGGGTCCGGGCCGCAACAATACGGACCTGGCGCTGATGAAGAACTTCAGTCTCCCTTGGTTCAACGGCGAGCACTCCACCCTGCAGTTTCGCTGGGAGACGTTTGACACCTTCAACCATCCGCAGTGGAAGGGGTTCAACTACGGATGCAGCGGAAGCCCGAATCTGAACGGCACGCCAGCCTTCGGGCGCCCCTGCGGCGGCGCGACCTACAACCTCGGCAACGGCGAGGTCAATAGCGATTGGGGGCCGCGAGTCATGCAACTGGGGTTGAAATTCATCTTCTGACCGGCCCGCGAGCGGTGCGCGGCGGGGCGGCTGGCCTAGCGGGGGCGGACGGGCCCTTGCGGCAATCCCAGGCGGGCGAGCAGGTGGGCGAAACGAGGGTCGGATCGCAACGGGTCAAACGCGGGGTCGGCTTCGAGCCGGGCCAGGCCCGCGTCCCGCTCCTCGTAGGCCCGGTCGAGCGAGGCGAAGGCCGCGTCCTTGTCGCCGAGCGCCGCATAAACGGCGGCCAGGCGGGAGGCGGGAACGTAGGTGTTGGCAGCGGGCGGCCGGAGCTTCGCCAAGGCCTTTTCGGCGTCCGGTTTTCGGCCGGCGCGCGCCTCGAATTCTGCTCGCAGCAGTGCGGATTCGAATGGCGGGGCGCTGCCGTCCTCCTTTTCGATCGCCTCGCGGGCCTCGCGGTCCATCCCTTCCAACTCGTAGACCTCGGCTAAGTTGGCGAGCGCCCAAGCAAGCCGGGGGTCCAGGCGGAGAGCTTTCCGGTACTGCCGGATCGCCTCGCGGTCGGCGCGGGACCACTGCCAGATTTCCGCCACGCCGGCATTGGCCGGCGGCGAGAGCGGATCGAGCTCCTGCGCGCGGGACATCTCCCGCATCGCCTCGTCCAGCCGCCCCAGGCCAGCCAGATAAAAGCCGTACTCCCGGTGGTTGGCGGCGTCATTCGGATCGAGCTCGAGCGCCTTTTGGAATTCGCTTTCAGCCGCTCGCCAGTCGAACTCATAACAGGCCTGCGCAACGGCCAGCGCCCGGTGGGCCGCGGCCAGCCCGGGATCGAGGGCGAGCGCTTGCCGGGCCGCACTCTGGGCTTCGGGGAATGATTGGCGGGGCGCAGTGAAGCCGCCTTCGCCCAGCCGGTTGTCACTGTCCGCAAGTCCGGCGTACGCCCGAGCATAGCGGGGATCGAGCGCGACCGCCTGGCGGAACCACATTGCGGCCTCCTGCAGGTGGCCCGGACGGCTGCTCTCCCGAGCGTCGCGGCCTCGCAGATAGAATTCATAGGCGGCCGCATTCTCCGTGTCCGGCCGCGCCAGCCGATCCTGTTCAGCGGCGGCGAGATTCAGTCCCAGTTTGGCGGTGGCGTCCCGGGCGATCTTCCCCGGCAGCAGCGGGAGGTCCGCCAACGGGCGGCGGCTCTGTTGATGCCAAATCTCGACGCCGCGGCGGGCGTCGACCAGCCTCGCCGCCACGTCCAGGGTTCGGCCCGTAGGCGTCACCTCCACGGTCAGGATCGCGCGCACATTGAGCAGTCTCCCCAGCGCGGGCCCATCCAGCATTCGGCCCCGCCAGCGCGCGGCGGTGTTCCAGGGCGTCACTCGCAATCCGGGGAGGGGAGCCAGGCGCTCGATGACGCTCTCGGCCAATCCGTCGTTCAGAAGCTGGCTGGAGGGATGGGTCGGGGTGAACGGCACAATGGCCACCGACGCCATCGGCGCGCGGCGCGTCGAGAAGACGTAAACCGCCTCGATCAGCAGCAAAAGGGTCCCGAACGCGAATACGAAGAGGGCGAGCTGTCCCAAACTGCCGGAGGGTGGGGTTCCGGGCCGGCCGGGCGTCCGCGGGGCCGGGGCGGCCGGTTGGACGGGAATCGCCGGGTGACGGTCAGGCGGTTCCGGTGGCCATCGAGAACGGTCTCGCGACACCGCTTTCCTCCGAGAGCGCGTTTTGAGCGACGCTGTCTTCCCGATTGTGCTATGCTAAGGGCGGTAAAGTAAACGTTCACCCGACTTACGTTCGCCGGGGTAGGACGGGAGAATGGGGTGCAGTCAGGATACCGAAGCCTAGCCGCCGGTTTATTTTCGATCTCCGGTTTATGTTCTCGCATCCCGGCGCGGCCGGCGATCCGAACCGGCCACCGCCTCCACCCGCCATTTACCGCCAATTGTCGACAGGGCGCCGGCCTGCGCTGGCTCAGCCGATCACCCTGGGGCTAGTCTGACAGACGAGAGAGAGTTGCCGATCATGAACACGCTGCTGCTGTACCCCGAGTGGCCCGATACGTACTGGAGTTTCAAACATGCCCTGCCGTTCGAAGGCAAGCGCTCGGCTTATCCTCCGCTGGGTTTGCTGACCATTGCTCCGCTTCTGCCGCGCCACTGGCCCAAGCGGTTGGTGGACACCAATATCCGCCCCTTGAAAGACGCGGACCTTCAATGGGCCGACCTCGTCATGGTGAGCGGAATGCTGGTGCACAAGCCGGAGGTGGTGCGGCTGCTCGATCGCGCTCGCGCCCGGGGGCTGACGACGGTGGTGGGCGGGCCGATCACTTCCAGTGTGGCCGAGCTGGCCGAGCACGCCGATCACGTGGTGATCGGCGAAGCGGAGGAGCTCATTCCCGCGCTGGCTGACGACCTGGAACGGGGGCGCGCCAAGCCGGTTTACCAGGCCGCGGAAAAACCCGGCCTCGATAAGACTCCGCTTCCCGACTTAAGCTTGATCGACCCCCGGTACTACAGCGCGATGGCCATCCAATACTCGCGCGGATGCCCCTTTACCTGCGAGTTTTGCGACATCATCGAGATTTACGGACGCCGCCCCCGTACGAAGTCGCCTGCGCAGGTGGTGGCCGAGCTCGACCAGCTTTACGAACGCAAGTGGCGGGGTTCGGTCTTTATCGTCGATGACAACTTCATTGGCAATAAAAAGAAAGTGAAAGAATTGCTGCCCGCCCTCGCCGATTGGAACCAGCGGCGCCGGAATCCCTTTACGTTTTTCACCGAAGCGTCGCTGAATCTTTCCGACGATCCGGAGCTGCTCGAAATGATGAAGGCGGCGCGCTTCAACCGCGTATTTATGGGCATTGAGACCCCGGTCGAAGCCAGCCTGAAGGAGGCCCACAAGCTCCAGAATACCCGCCGCAGCCTGATGGAGAGCGTCAAGCGCATCCAAAGTTACGGCATGGAGGTGATGGCCGGCTTTATCGTGGGCTTCGACAATGACCCGGAAGACATTTTTGATCGCCAGGTGGAATTTATCCAGGAAAGCGGTATTCCGCTGGCCATGGTGGGGCTGCTGCTGGCCTTGCCGGGCACCCAGCTTTACCGGCGGTTGATGAAAGAAGGCCGGATCGTGGAAGAGGGCCACGGCAACAACATGGATTTGAGGCTCAACTTCATTCCCAAGATGAACCCGCAGCGCCTGGTGGAAGGTTATCGCTCCATTCTCGCCCGCATCTATCAGCCCGAGGCGTATTACGAGCGGGTCCTGCGGTTCCTTGAACAGTTCAAACCGGTGTGCCACACGCACCGTTCTTGGTCCGATTACAAGGCGTTTCTGCGCTCCATCTGGAAGCAAGGTTTGCGCGGAGACTCGAGGCGGAGCTACTGGAAGTTCTTCCTCGAAGCCGCCACCCGGTACCGCCACGCTTTTGACACCGCCATTACGTTGGCCATTATGGGCTACCACTTCCAGACGCTGACCCGCACCGTGCTGGAAGAGCAGTAGCCGGGGCGCCCGCCGCCGGCCTGGCGGCGTCCCGTAGCCGGGACGCGAAGCCCGGCGGGTTGACGCCGAGACCCGCCCGCGGTGGGCCGCTAGCCGAGATACTTGAGCAGAACGACTTCGTTGTGCGCCTCGTTGTAAAGGATCTCGTCCACCATAGCCTTGGCCATAAGGATGCCGAAGCCGCCCGGCCGCAAGCCCTTTTGCTCGCGCACGCGTTCATGATCGGTGGGATGGTCGGGAGCGTTCGAGAGGGCGGCGTGGGTGAGGCCGGCGTCGGTGAAGCCGGGACCGGGGTCGGCGATGCGATACAACAGGAGGCGCGACGTCCGAAGGCAGGCGATGCGCACGGTGTCGCGGGGGTTCAGCTTGCCGCCCCATTCGATGGCGTTCAGCAGCAGTTCGCGGAAGGCTTTGCCCACGGCTTCACGCACCTCAACCGAGAGGTCAGCCTCCAGCGCGTCGAGAAAGCTCTGCACCCGGTCCGCCGCTTCGATCGTGCAAGGCACCAGCAACTCCACCCAATTGGGACAGGCGGAAATAACACGGATTGGAGGCGGGGCGGGGACGGCCAGGGCCGCGCGCACGACCTCGACCAGGGTGCTGGGGTCGAAGGGTTTGGTGAGGTATTGGTAGGCTCCTCCCCGCACCGCCTCGAGCACGGTCTCGGGCGATGAGTCGGCCGTCATCACCACAACGCGGGGCGGAGCGAGGCATTGCCGGAGGTCGCCGAGCAGCTCCAGGCCGCCGAGCCGAGGCATATGAAGGTCGAGCAGCAGCAGGTCAAAGTATTCCCGCCGCAGCCGGTCGAGCGCTTCGGCGCCATCAAGGGCGCGGATGACGCTGTAGCCGGCTTGATCGAGCAGCGTCCCGACCAGCTCTTGCACCTGCGGATCGTCTTCGGCTACCAGGATTTTCGCCATCCCGACGATCTCCCCGCCGAGTATTATATCTCGGTTAATACACTGGAGGCGCGGGTGCCGCCAGTTAATGTACCCTGTAGTCCCATCTGTCGACTTCCGCCCGCGTGGGCGCGGCGCTTTGCGCGCCCAGGCGAGTGACGGACAGGGAGGCGGCGCGATGGGCGAACCGGCAGGCCGCTTCGAGGTCACGGCCTTCGCTCAGGCCGACGGCCAGGGCAGCATTGAAGACGTCGCCGGCAGCGGTGGTGTCGATGGCGGTCACGCGAGGAGCGGGCAGAAGGCGCGGCTCGCCGCCGCCGACGACCACCGAACCTTGCTCGCCCAGTTTGATGATGACCACCTCCGACCCGCGCCCGCGTAATTCCTGGCCGATGGCGGCCGCCCGCGCCGGATCGAGCCGCCCCGGCGGGAGTCCGCACAGAATGGCGGCTTCCGTTTCGTTGGGGGTGAGAATGTCGGTGAGGCGAAGAAGCTCATCGGGCAGCGGGCGAGCCGGCGCCGGATCCAGCATCACCTGCGCTCCCTCCTGTCGCGCCGCCCGCGCGGCGGCCACGACCGTCTCGAGCGGGGTCTCCAGTTGCAGCATGACCATAACCGCGCCTTCAAAATGCCCGGCGGCAGACGCGACGTCGTCGGGAGAAAAGCGGCCGTTGGCCCCGGGAACTATCAGGATGGAGTTCTCACCGCTGTCGGCCACAAAGATCAGCGCCACGCCGGTCGAGGTTGAAGGCAGCGCGGCCACCCCGCTGACGTCACATCCGGCCTCCGCAAGGTTGGAGCGCAGGCGGCGGCCGAAGTCGTCCGCTCCCACGCGCCCGATCATCGCCACGCGGGCGCCGAGTTTGGCCGCCGCGTAAGCTTGGTTGGCGCCCTTGCCGCCCGGCGCTTGGAAAAACTGGTGTCCGATAAGGGTCTCGCCGGGCACGGGGAGGCGCGACGCGCACCCGACCAGATCCATGTTGAGGCTGCCCGCCACGACGATCTTTCCCGCCATCCCAAACTTCTCCCTCACCCGCCGTTCCGGGGCGGCCCATACGGTTGTCGCCGCGGGGCCTTCATGTTTAGCATCGAGAACAGCGAGGCGTCAATGAACAGGTTCTGCCAGCAGCAAGGCGAGGCGATCCGCGCGCTGGGCGGGCGGAGACTGCGCCGGGCGGGAAGGGCCTTCATCATCCTGGCGGGACTGTGGTGGGGCGGCGCTCATGCCACCTTGAGTTGGCCGCGGCCACCGCATGAATCGAGCGCCGCCGAGCTCAGTCGGCAGGCGCGGCGGACCGTTGCTGGCCATCGCCTCGGGCGGGCACTCGCGTTCTTCCAGCAGGCCGTCCGCCTGAATCCTCGCGACGCCACCCTGCAAGCCGAACTCGGCGAGGCCTTCAACGCCCTCGGCCGGCCGCTCGAGGCGATACCGGCGTTCCGCGCCGCTCTGCAGCTCAACCCTCTCCTCGAACCGGCCGAGATCGGCCTGGGCCGGGCCTATCAGCACGTGGGGAACTTGGAAGAGGCTCGAGAGTGGTTTGAGCGGGCCACCCGTGACCACCCGGGCAGCGCTCCGCCGCTCGTGGCGCGGGGCGAGCTGGAGCTGGAGCGTCAGGACTACGCGGCTGCCACCAGATACCTCGAGCGGGCCATCGCGCTTGACCCCTCGAGCGTGGCCGCGCACGTCGATTTGGCGGCGGCCTTGGAGGCGCGGGGCCAGCCGCAAAGAGCTCTCGACGAGCTGGATGCCGCTCTTCGCTATGATCCTCGCTCGGCCGCCGCCCACTACTTTCGGGCGGTGGTGCACAAGGAACGAAACGAGATTCGCGCCGCCTTAGAAGAGGCTCGCCGCGCGGCGCAGATTGATCCCCATCAACCGCGCACGCGGACTCTGCTCGGTGAACTCGAAATCCGGGCGGGTGAGTGCCGCGCCGCCGTACGAGCGCTGGGGCCGGCCGCCGCGCCGCCGAACGCGGCGGCGTCAACCCTCTATCTGCTGGCGCGCGCCTACCAATGCGCCGGGAAGGGAGACCAGGCCCGCCGGACGATGATGAGGTTTGCCGCCCGCTCGCGTCAGGAACACGCCGGGCAGGCAGCCCGCCAGCAGGCGGATTCGCTGGCGGCGGAAGCCGGAGACATGGCGCGCCAGAACCGGCTTCAGGAGGCGATGGAGTTGCTCGAGCGGGCTTTGGCCCAAGACCCGGATAACGCCTCGGCGCAGGGGCTTCTCGCCAAGATTTACTTCTCGGAGGGCAAAATCGGCGCCGCGCGCGACGCGATTGAGCGCGCGGTGAAGCGGAATCCTTACCAGCCTGAATACCTCTACGTGCGCGGCCGGGTGCTGGAACAACAAGGCGACCTGGCTGGAGCGCTCGCCGCCTTCGAGCAGACCGTCGAGATCGATCCGCGCGAGTCCGACGCCTACTACGAGATGGGCGCGGTGTATCTCCGGCTCAAACAGCACGATCGGGCCGTTGCCGCCTTCCGTCAGGCGCTGCAGTTGGCGCCGGACGATCGCGACTACCAGCGGGCTCTCGAGCAGGCCGCGGGCAGTAAGCCGTGAGCGCCGAAGAGGGATGGCGAGCAGGCGCTGAATCTCACCGCCGGTCTCAGAATTCCAACCGCGCTCCGAACTGAACGGCAAACGGAGTTCCCCCCGGCGCGATTTGATCGAGATGGCGGTAGGCGATCCCGGGGGCGTAGGTCTGCCCGGGCCGCGGAGGCGCCGCCAGCGTGTCGGATACGAAGCCGTTGACGTCGGGGTTCGAGGCCAGGTTCTCTGTGTCGAGAAGGTTAAAAAAGTCCGCCGACAGCTCGAGGCGGTACCGTTCCGAGAACTTCACCACCTTGCCCGCCCGAAAATCCGTCTGCAAGAATCCCGGCTGGCGCGCCGGATACCGCGGGAGCAGATACGGCCGGCCGGAGCCGATGACCACCGGCCGATCGTTGTTCGAGAACTGGTTCACCACCGAGTCGTTGTTGGCGTCCACGATGTCGTAGGCGGGATAAGCGAAACCGGTGTGGGCCAGCACGAGGTCGCTGAGGGTGAGGCCGAACGGCAGATCCGCCACCAGCGCCGACTTCACCTGGTGCCGGATGTCCAACCCGTTGCGGCCGTAATCGAAATCCAGCCGAAACGGGTCCTGGGGGCCGAAGAAGCTGTCCGTATCGCGCTCGCTCGAAGCGTTATCGCGGTTGCTGCCGAGCGTGTAGTTGGCGAAGAACTGAAAACGTCTGGAGAATCGTTTCTGGATGCCGGCGGCAAACTCGTGATAGTTGCCGTGGCTGAAACTGGCCAGCTCGTACGTGCCGAAGCCGCCAAAGGCGATCGTCGGATCGAGCGGCTGGAAAGGCACCAGGATGGCGCGGCCGAACTGGTCGTAGTGGTCCACGACCACGTTGCGGGCCCACTGGGTGGTTGAGAAGCCGCCCGTGCGCAGGCGCGCGGAGTTGACCCAGACATAGTTGAGCGACATCGTCCAGTCGCGGGCAAACTCGTGTTCTACGCCGCCGGTCAGATTGGAGACGCGCGGATTCTTAAAGGCTGGGTCGGTATAGATGATGGGCGGACACCCGACCGGGACGGCCGAGTAGGTGCACAGCTGGTCCACCGAGACGGGCAGGCTGGAGGGCAGCGTATTCGGAAACCCCCCCGGAGGAAACAGTCCGCCGAACAGTGTGATGCCCTTCGAATTCCCCAACGTCGGCATAAAGATGGGCGGCGTTTGAGCGTAGTAGAGGCCCCAGGCGGCGCGGATCACGGTGCGGCGACGGGAGCCGACACTGTACGCCAGGCCGAGGCGGGGTCCGATCTGCTCGTGATCATTGGGAACGCCTTGCGGCGGCTTGATGAGGTGGCTGCCGTTCGGGCCGATCGGGCCGACGCCGACGTAGACGGCCATGCCCGGGGTTGGCGATTGCGGCTGGGGATTCCAGGTCTGATCCCAGCGCAAGCCGTAGGTGATGGTCAGACGCGGCGAGGGGGTCCATTTATCCTGCGCGTAGATGCCGAGTCCGGTTTGGTAATTGGTCTTCAGCGTATCGGCGGTAAAGATGTCTTGGCCGTTCAGGCCGAAGCCCTGAAAATAACCCGACGGATTGTTATTCTCAAAATCGGCCAGGCTGTTAAAGAAGTACTCGCCCCGCGACCAGCCGGCGAAGATGTCTTTCTTGTCTTGGAACGTATCGACGTCGCCGCCAAATTTCATGTCATGCTTGCCGAACGCGTATTCAAAGTTGTCTTGGGCCTGAAGCTTGGCATTGTCATTGTTGCCGGGGAGAAAGAACTCCTGGCCGAAGACGCCCACCCCGGCGATGTTGACGGCGGGCATATGGCTGTTGGCAAAACGTGCCCGCTTTTCGCCCGCCACCTCCACCTTGATTTCGTTAACTTGGGCGGCGCCGAGGACGCTGTTGAGCGTGAACACCGTGTTCACGCCCTGGTTGACGAAATGTTCCGTATCGTCGAAGGCGTGGGAGGTCTCGTTTTGGCCGTTGCCGCCGGTAAAGCCGTTCGTGTCGTTGCGAGTCAAGAAGCCGCGAAAGCTGAAGTGGTGAGCGGGGCTGGCTTGCCAATCGTAGTGCGCCAGGCCGGAAAAGAGATTTTGATGCTGCGTGTGAGGGCCCTCGTAGGCCGCCAAGTTGGGAACTCCGTAGCCGGCAGGCAAGGTGGCGGCGGCAAAATTGCATCCGCCGGGATTGGTACAGCCGAACTTGGTGATGAGCGGACCGTGCTGGAGCTGCCGGTCGGCCGCCAGGAACAGGAACTGTTTGTCCTTGACGATCGGAAACCCCAGCGAACCGCCAAACTGATGTTGCTGATCGATGTTCGAGGGGTTGCCCAGGGCATCCTTCGCCGTCAGGCTTTTGCCGCGGTAATACTCATGGAGCGTCCCGTGCACCTCATTGGTTCCCGATTTGGTGACCACGTTCAGCAGTCCGCCGGTGGAACGGCCAAACTCCGGCGCGAAGCCGTTCGTTACGACCTCGAACTCCTGCACGGCGTCGAGCGGCAGAGTGAAATTCTTGGTTTCGAGCGACCCGAAGAACTCGCCGAAGAAGTTGTTGGTGGCGTCGCCGCCGTCAATCGAAAGACCGGTGTAATCGCTCTGCTGCCCGCCCAGGCGAATCCCGCCTCTTAAACCGGGAACGACCTCGGCGGAAGGACTCAACTGAGCCAAGTCTCGGTAATCGCGGCCGGCGAGAGGCAGATTGGCCACGCTCTGGGAGTTGATGAGCTGGCTGATGCCGGTCGTCGTGGTCTCAACCGGGGCTACGGAGGCGGAGACCTCGACCGTTTGCGTTTGCCCCTTCAATTGCAAGGTCACGTCCACCGTCAGGCTCTCGCCGACGTGCAAATCGATCGGGCTCACCTTCGTCGGGGCGAACCCGGCGAACTCGGCCGTGATCTGATACTCGCCCGCCGGAACCTGCGCGAACACGAAGCTTCCGTTGGCTCCGGCCTCCACGGTGCGCTGAAAGCCGGTCGACGGGCTGTGGAGCGTCACGTGGGCCTTGGGCACCATCCCGTGGTTGGGATCGTAAACCGTGCCGTGAATCTCGCCGCGCTCGAGCGTCTGGCCCCAAACACTTGCGGCGACGCCGAGCGCCAGCAATACCAGGAAAGCGTTCTTCGTCAGCTTCATCCGGAATCTACCCTCAACCTACCGCGCCGCGCCACTGGCTCGGAACGGCCGCAGCGTTAAAACCTGTTTCGAACCGAGGCGCACAAAACCAGACTCCAGGCGGAGGCGAGGAGTTCTCGGGCGCCTCTTGTTTTTAATCACTCGGCCGCTCTCAGTGGTTGCACTTTCGGGAGCTGGCTTCCATCCGTCAATGCCGACGCCGTTCGGGGCTGAGCGTCACCGGCCCGCGATTCGCGATATGAAAAATTCGATAAACCGCTCGGACTCCACCTCGCGGGCGACGCGAACGTTAGGCCGGACGCGGTCCACGCCCGCGATCCAGAGGCGGTCGCCGTGCGGGACGTTGCGCTCCACGGTGTTCGAGCGATTCGCCACCGTTTCGCCGCGCGTAAACTCACCGCGCGTCTCGATGTCCACCCGCATATCCTCGGTCTTCACGAAGCTCCGGTCGATGGCGACCCCGAGGGCGAGAGGGTCATACAGAGCCGTCCCATTGTAACCGTACCGGCGGGCCAAGTCGATGATGAACTGGAGGACCTGGACGGCAAAATCGTTTTCGGGACCGTGCGTCTTGGCAAGCTGGGCCAGATGCGCCGGAGTCAGCAGGGTTCGATTGCAAACGTCCAGACCCACCATGGTCAGGGGCCAGCCGGCCTTGAACACGATCTGGGCGGCTTCCGGATCGCCGTAGATGTTGGCTTCGGCGGCGGCGTTGACGTTGCCCCCGGACAGCGACCCTCCCATGACAATGACCTCCTTCACCAGCGACGCCAGCGACGGGTCTTTCGACACCGCCAGAGCCAAATTCGTTTCCGGACCGATGGCCACCAGCGTGATCTGGTGCGGATATTGGTGGACCGCCGCAATGATCAGGTCGGGCCCGAAGCGGGGATCAGCGGCGCACTGCGGAGGCGGCAGCTCGATGTTGGCCAGTCCGTTCCGGCCGTGCCAAAACTCCGCCGTCACCAGCTTCTGAGTGAGCGGGTGCTGAGCCCCGCCCGCCACCGGAATATCGCACCGCCCGGCGAGCGACACCACCTGAAGAGCGTTCTGAAGTCCCTGGCGTGCCGTTACGTTTCCCGGCACGACGGTAATGGCCTTGACATCCAGCTCGGGCGAATTGAGCGCCAGCAGAATGGCCAGAGCATCGTCGGTTCCCGGGTCGGTGTCGATGATGATCTTGGCCGGTGCCGCCGCCGAAAGCGCGTTCGCCCCAGTCGTCAGTGAAGCCATGGTGAGAACCGCCACCCCGATTGCCGGCCCGCGCATATGAATCCGATTCCTCGCCGGGAAAGCTAAGGAGTTTAACGCCGACTCGGCAGGATTTTCAAACCGCGGGGGCCGGGCCGGCTCAAGACTCCAGAGCGCGCCGAATCCGGTTCACCAGCACCGGCAAGCTGAAAGGTTTGGCCACCTGATCGAAAGCGCCGAGCTCGACGGCCGTTGCGGCTTCGTCCCCGGCGGTCGGCGACGTCAGCATGATGGCCCGGCTGTGCTCAAGAAATCCGCCGGCGGCCAGTTGGCCGAGCAGAGCCAAACCGTCCAGGCCGGGCAGGTCGGCATCCAGCACCACGACCTTGGCCCGCCAGTCGGCCTCCGGCGCGGTCAGCATTCGAGCGGCCACCTTGCCGTCGCGGAGGTCCCGGGCTCGATAGCCGCGCGTTTCGAGAGCGTGCAACAGCAAGGCAGCCTGGGCCTCGTCGGCGAGCGCCAGCACCACATCCAGACGGCGGAGTTTCTCTTTCTGTTCGGGACTCCAGCCCGCCGGCAGCACGCGGTCGCCTCCTGCGCGTTCAGCCTTGAGGCGGGCCTCGTCGGCCACGCGGTAGAGCGACTCCAGGTCGCCCGCGTCATCGGGGTACTGCGCCACTCCGGCGCTGAACGAGGCCGGAAACCCGGGGCTGTTGGCGGAAGGGAACATCTCGCCGCGGAGATTTTCCAGGACGTCGGCCAAGCGCTGGACGCCGTCGCCGCGGCTGAGGCCGTACATGCCGATCACGAATTCGTCCCCGGCCCAGCGGGCCACGACGTCCTGGCTGCGGAAGGCGCGCTGCAGAAGGCGTCCGAGCCGCCGCATGACTTCGTCGCCGGCCGCGTAGCCGTGCTGGCGATTGATGTCCTGCAGGTGGTCGATGTGGGCCAGGGCCAGGGAGAAGGGTTGCGCGTGCTGTTCCGCGAGGCGGAGAAAGTCCTGCAGCATGCGCGTGGACTTGCGCCGGCTGGCCAGTCCGGTCAGTGCGTCCGTCTCGGCGACGGTGCGCAGCAGGCGGGTGCGTTCCAGCCGGTTGGAGATCCGCGTCACCAACTCGGGGCCCACCACCGGCTTGGCCACGAAATCGTCGGCCCCAGAAGCAAAGACGCGGTTGACCAGGCCGGCGTCCCGATAGGCCGTCAGCACGATCACCGGCACCCCGCACCACCGCGGATCGTTGCGGAGCACCCGGCACAGTTCGATGCCGCTCAAGTGCGGCATATCGACATCCAGAATGACGAGCTCGGGCGCGCACTGCTCGAGCGTTTCCCAGAAATGCAACGGATCGCTCAGTCCGGTGACCTGGGTTCCTTGAGGGGCAAGCAAGGCTTCGAGCCGGGCCAGGACGGCGGGATCATCGTCGACGGCCAGCACGCGCGTCCTTGCGCCGCTGCTTTGCTCGACCATGCGAGTGACGGCGTCGAAAATGTCCGGCGCTGACAGCGATTTGGGGAGAAAGCCGAGCGCGCCGCGGCGCGCCACCTCGACCCGATCGGTCAAGGCACCGGTGGCCGTGAGAACTACCACCGGAACGCGGGGCGTGCGGCCGCCCAGCTCCGACAGCAGCTCCAAGGCGGCGTCGTGGGCCGCCGGGGTCGAAACATCGAGCAGAACCAGACGGGGAAGAGCCAGGCCTAGCGATTGGCGCGCCGAAGCAACGTCAGGGACGGAGCGGACGGCGAGTTCACGGACCAGGGCTTCCTCGGCCAGCCGCTCCGCCAGCCCGCCATCGGCGGTGACCACCAAAACGTCCACGCGGCAAGCGCTCCCCTCGCTTGCTGCCGAAAGGGTGATCTGCTGCTCGATATCCAGGCGCAGGGCGACGATCAACTCCGACAGGCGCAAGGTTTGGGTCTCGCTCAAGCGCGTCCCTTGGCGCAGCAGGTGCTCGATCTCGCGCGCGAAACGCGAAGCCCGCTCGAACCCGAACATGCCGAGCGAGCCGGCCAGCCGGTGGGCTTCGCGCTCCGCGTGCTCGCGTTGCGCGGGCGAAAGCCGGCCTTCCAGCAGCTCGCCCCCCGCCGCCTCGAGGGTTTCGAGACGCTCCAGGGTGCGCGCTCCCGCCCGCTTCCACACGGTGGCCACCTGGGCGGCCATCACGCTTTCCGGCGGCGGGGCCACGGGCTCAAGGCCGGCTTCATGGCTGGCCGCCGAGAGAGGCACGCCCAGGATCGAGGCTGCCCGCTCGGCCAGGTGGAGGGGATCGACCGGGTGAAACAGAACGTCCGCCACGCCAAACTCGGTCACCAGCCGGCGGGGCAGCTTTCGTCCGGCCGCTTCGTCGAGGCAGTAGATGACGTCCAGATGATCAAGGCGGAGACGGGTTCGCGCCTGTTCGAGCAGGTGGAGGGCGGGAGGATCGGCAAGGTTATGGTCCAGGATCAGCAGCGCGACGTCATGGGCTTCAAGACCGTCGAGAGCCTCGCGGCCGGTGCTGGCCGCCGCTACCGCCATCCCGAGACGGCGCGCGAGCCAGGAGGCGAGCGAGGGAGGCAGACCGGCCATGAGAACGCGCGGCATGATTCAGTTAAAGGTGGAGATGGGGGAACCGGGGGCGCGCGGAGCCTGTCAACATCCCTCTTCCAACTCCCAGCCCAGCGCCTCGGCGATCTCGGCCGCCAGCCGCATCGGGTCAAACGGCTTGGGTATCACGCCGGCCGCCCCCAGGGCGGCCAACCGCCGCCGGTCATTGGCCTGCACTTTCGCCGTCAGGAACAGGACCGGAACCCGCCGCGTGAGCGGATTCCGGCACAGCTTCTCGAAGACCGAAGGGCCGTCCACTTCCGGCATCGAAACATCCAGGAGGATGGCGTCAAGGGGAGCCGCTTCGGCGCTTCTGAGGCCCTCGACGGCGGAAGCCGCCGTGACGACGGTCCAACCGGCCGTGGTCTCCAGGGCCAGCTTCACCACTTCGCGAATATCATCCTCATCGTCGATAATGAGCAGGCGCCTGCTATCCATGGGTTTGGTCCGCCGCCGGCCGCGCGGTTTCGTGGCGCAAGGGCAGGGTGAAAAAAAACTGGCTTCCTTGCCCGAGAGCGCTCTCCACCCAGATTCTTCCCCCGTGCTGGCGGACGATGCTCCGGCAGATGGCGAGGCCGAGGCCCGTGCCACCTTTGCGGGAGTCGGAAGCATCCACCTGCTGGAAACGCCCAAAGATGCTCTCCAGCTTATCGGGCGGGATGCCGCGCCCCTGGTCTTCGACGCGGAAGATGATCTCGTCGTTTTCGGGCGCGGCGTCCAGCCGGACGGTCGAGGAAGGCGGAGAAAACTTGATGGCGTTGCTGAGCAAGTTGGTCAAGGTTTGGAGGATGCGGTCGGGGTCGGCCCAGAGCTCGACCGTCTGCGGTTTGACCGAGAGTGTAACTCCTGCCGTCTCGGCCATGGGCCGCATGAGTTCGGTGGCCTGGATCATCAGCTCGCCGGCGTCGCAGGAGCGCTTGGCCATCGTCACCCGGCCGGAAGCCATGCGCTCCAGGTCCAGAATGTCGTTAATCAGCCGGACGAGCCGGTCGGTGTTCGCCACGGCGATCTCGAGCATCCGCCGGCTCGCCTGCGGGGCATGAGCGAGTCTGTCGCCGGCCAGAAGCCCCAGAGCCCCCCGGATCGAGGTGAGCGGCGTGCGCAATTCGTGGCTGACCACCGAAATGAACTCATCCTTCATGGCTTCGACCGCGTGCCGTTCGGTGATATCGCGGATGATGGCCAGGCCGCCTACAATCTCGCCCTGGCGTCCCTGCATCGGCGACAAAGAGCCCTCGAAGTACCGGTCGCGGTCGCTACCGCCGGCCCGGTACGGGCGGTCGCGGATCGTGGCGCTTTTCCCTTCGAGAACACTCGACAGGAGCTGGCCCCCGGAATCGCCCAAGAACGGGAAAACTTCCAAGGCGCTTTGGCCCAGCACCTGCGACTTGTCCAGCCCCGACATCCGTTCCATGCCCGGATTCCAGAGGGTGTAGCGATATTGACGGTCGAAGGCGAGGATACCCTCAAAGCTGCTGTTAATCAGGTTTTCCGAAAACTCCTTTTCCAGGCGGAGAGCCTCTTCCGACTGTTTGCGCCGAGTCACGTCGTGAATGATGCTGATGGCCAGAGTCTCCGCTTGCGACTCCAGCGGGCTGAGCCCGATTTCGACGGCAAATTCGCTCCCGTCGCGGCGTTGGGCGAACAACTCCGCTCCGCTCGAGCCCAGCAGCCGCTTGTGAGGCCGGGACCAGTATTGGCTGAGCTCTTCCCGGTACCGGGTGCGCAGGCGCTCCGGCACCAGCCGCTCGACCGGCTTGCCCAACAATTCGTCCCGCTGGTAGCCGAAGACGTCTTCCGTGCGGCGGTTGACGAGTACAATCCGCCCTCCCGGGTTCATGATCACGATCGGATCGGGCGCCGATTCGAGCAGGCCCCGAAAGCGGGCCTCGATCGCCTCCGCCTGGCGCAGCAGGCGCTCCTGCTCCGCCTGGGCCCGCTCGCGTTCGGCGATTTCAAGTTTCAAGTCGCGGTTGGCCGCCTCCAATTGCGCCGTCCGTTCGGCCACGCGCCGCTCCAGTTCTTCGTTGAGCCGCCGTATTTCGCGCTCGGCGCGACTCCGCCCGGCGATCCATCTCTTTTCGTCCAGCGCTCGGCGGACGGCGAGCGGCAGGCGGCCCAGACGGTCCTTGAGAACGTAATCCCACGCCCCTTGCTTCACGCACTCGACCGCCACCTCCTCCCCGAGAGCGCCGCTTACTAGAATGAAGGGAACATCATGGCCCCGCTGGCGGAGGCCGGCGAGGGCCTCGAGTCCGTTCCAGCCCGGCAGGTTGTAATCCGCCAGCACCATGTCATATGACTCGTCGTCTAGCTTGGCCTCAAACTCCCGGAACTCCTGAACAACGTCGGCCACGATCTCGAATCCCGCCCGCCGCAGTTCGGCTTGGACCAGCTCGGCGTCGGCCGGATCGTTTTCGATCAGCAAGACATGCAGTGGCTGGCGTTCGGTGGGAATCCCTGCAGACGTCGTCATGCGCCCGGGCGCCTCCGCGCCGCGCCAACCCTCAAATCCGTGGCCACCGGGTTCACCGGCCGGCGGCGCGCCTCGATAAGTGGAATCGCGCGCCTCTTCGCCGGCTCGCCGCCCCGGAACCGGATGGGCCGGATCAGCCGGGCCGAGGAGGCGCCCGACCGCGTTCGGAAGGTTTTTGGCCCCGATCATCTCGACGTCGCTGTCAATCATCTTTCATCCGGCTCAGAGAGAGCGTTAGGCGCCTTCCCAGGGTCCGAGGGTGAAAAAAAAGGCTGCTCCCTTGTCCGGCTCCGCCTCCGCCCAGACGCGGCCACCGTGCTTGTGGATGATGCGCTGCACGATGGCCAACCCGACGCCGGTGCCCTCGAAGTCCTCAGAGCGATGCAGCCGCTGGAACACGCCATACAACTTGTCGGCGTACTTCATGTCGAAACCCACGCCGTTGTCCCGCACCACGAAAATGTCTTCGCCGTCGCCGGACGCGCAGTTCACCTCAATCACGGCTTGCGGCCGGGTGCGCGTATACTTGAGGGCGTTCGAGAGCAGATTCTGGAAGACCTGCTTGATCAACGCCGGGTCGCACGTGACTCGGGGCAGGCACCCGACCTTCCATTCCACCTGCCTCCCGCTTGCCTCGCCCTGAAGGTTCTGGATGACGTCGTGGACCAGGGCGTCCAGGCTCGTGTCCGCCAGCGCCAGCCCCTGCCGTCCGACGCGCGCCAGCCGCAGCAAATCATCCACCAGACGGCCCATGTGCTGAGCGCCGAGTCGAACGCGCTCCAAGTACTTTTGGGCTTCGGGCGGCAGGCGGGGAGTATATTCGTCCATGAGAATCTTGGAAAAGCCGTCAATGTGGCGCAGGGGAGCGCGAAGGTCGTGCGAGACGGAGTAGGTAAAGGCTTCCAGTTCCTTGTTGATCGCTTCCAGTTCGGCCGTTCGGTCGCGCACCCGGCGGTCGAGGTCTTCGTTGAGCTTGCGAATGGCGTCTTCGGCGCGCTGGCGTTCCACGACTCGGCCGATCTGCGTGCCGACGTGCGCCATGACCTCAAGGCAGGCGTCATCGCGCTCGAGCAGGGCTGTGGAAAAGAACGCCAGCACTCCCACCACTTCGGTGCCGGCCAGCACGGGGAAGCAAAAGCCGGAGCGGATGCCGCAACGCCGGGCCAGGACGGCTCCCTGGAAGTGGACGTCGGACTCTGTGTCCGCCGCCCAGACCGGCCGGCCGGTGTTGCGCACGGAGGCCACGAGGCTGGCGGCCAGGAGGGAATCCCCGGCCTCGACGCTGCGCCGAAACGTCTCGAATGACGCCCCGGGGTCGAGATGCCACAGGGTGGTGGGCGAAAGGCCAGCAGCCGGATCGGCGGCGAGCAGACACGCGTGTCCGATCGGACAGCCGATGTGCGCGCAGATCAGTTCCAGACACTGCTGAATGGCCTCCTTGACCGATGTGGCCTGGTTGGCCGCCATCGCCACCCGCTGCAGCAGCTTGACAAAGCTGATGTTCCGCTGCAGCGCCGCCTCGGCCCGCTTCTGCTCGGTAATATCCCGGGCGATGGCCGAGGCTCCGGTCACCCTCCCGTCCGCATCCCGGAGAGGCGAAATCGAGACCGAAACGCTGAGACGTTTTCCGCCCTTGGCCATCCGGTCGGCCTCATGGGCAGGGATAGCTTCGCCCCGTTTCAGGCGGGCCATGATCTGCGCCAGCTCCTCGGCCCGGCCGGAGGGCATCAGGATCGAAATCGGCTTGCCCAGCACCTCTTCGGCCGTGTACCCATAGATCCTTTCGGCGCCCTTGTTCCAGCTCACGATCCTCCCGTCCAGATCTTTGCCGATAATGGCATCTTCGGACGATTGGACAATGGAAGCGAGGAGAGCTTGCGAGGCGAGCTCCGCTTCCTTGCGTTCGGTGATATCGCGCCCGGAAGCATAAATGAGGCCTTCGCCCAGATCAGCGGCGGCGTTCCACAGAATCCACTTGTAAGACCCGTCGCGGCAACGCGCCCGGCTCTCAAACTCGTGGGTGACGCCGCCGGCGGAGAGCTTCTGGAGTTCGGCCAGCCACTTCGGATGCTCTTCCGGATGCACGAAGGTTAAAAACGGCTGTGCCTGCACCTCTTCGGGCGTGTATCCGAAGATTTTTTCGCACACCGGACTGATGCGCTTGACGTAGCCGTCAAAGCCGGCGATGCAGAGCATATCCTGCGCCAGCATGAAGAACTGCTCGAGCTCCCCTTGCGCCCGCCTCGCTTCGCTGATGTCGCGGGTCACGCCAAAGGTTCCAACAATCTGGCCGCTCGAGTCGCGCCGAGCCACCTTGGTGGTGGAAACCCAGAGGAACTTTCCGGAGGCGGTGCGAATTCGCTCGAGCTTCCCGACAATCGGCCTCCCCGTCCGGATGATCTGCTGTTCGTCGGCGTAGGCAGCTTGGGCGTGTTCGGGGGTGAAAAAGTCGAAATCGGTTTTGCCCACCGCCTCCTCAGGATCGACGCCCAGCACTTCGGCCTGAGCGCGATTGACTCGAAGGAAGCGGCTGGCGGCATCCTTGAAGTAAATGAGGTCGGGGACGTTGTCCATGAAGGTGCTGAGCAGGTCGCGTTCGCGAGTCAAGGCCGCCTCGGCGCGCTGGCGGGCCATCGCATAGCGCAACGCGCGGGTCAGCACCTCGCGGTCAAAGCGGCCCTTGACCAGGTAATCCTCCGCGCCGGCCTCGACCGCCGCGATGGCCGCCGATTCGTCATGATGGCCGGTGAGTCCGATCACGGTGACCTCCGGCGCGCCGGCGCGAAGCCGGCGAAGAGTATCCAGGCCGTGGCTGTCGGGGAGGGAGAGATCGAGCAGGACGACGTCGATCCCCCCTTGGCGAAGCCGCGTGAGGGCCTGAGAAAGGCGGTCGGCGCGCTCCAAATGGGGGGCTAGTCCGTTGGCTTCGGCGAGCATCTCTTGAACCAGCCGGGCATCCGCGGGGTTGTCTTCGACCAGCAGAATGTTCATGGCGCGGTTAATCATTGGCCACCAACCGCACGACCGAAAACCAGAATTCGTCGATGGCCTTCACCACCGCGATAAAGCTTTCAAAGTCAACCGGTTTCGTGATGTAACAATTGGCATGAAGACCATAGGTTTTGAGGACGTCTTCCTCGGCGTCCGACGTCGTCATCACGACGACCGGAATCCGCTTCAGGCGCTCGTCGGCCTTGATTTCGGCCAGGACCTCCCGGCCATCCTTCCGGGGCAGATTCAGATCGAGCAGAATCAAATCCGGGCGGCAGGCGGCGGCATACTTGCCTTGCTGGCGCAAATAGGCCATGGCTTTGACGCCGTCACCGACGACACTCAGGTGGTTTTTCACCTTGCCGGCCTCCAGCGCCTCCTGCGTCAATCGAACGTCGCCCGGGCTGTCTTCAATCAAAAGTATCTCGGCGGCCTTGAAACTCATATCCGTTCCTCTGTGCCCGGCCGGTGCGGCTCCGGGGTGGGCGGCCGGACGCCGGTCGGATCGTCAGCGCCGCCCTGTATCTTCAAGGGCAAGGTGAAGAAGAAGGTGGAGCCGTCTCCAGGCTGGGATTCCACCCAGATTCGGCCTCCGTGCCGTTCCACGATCTTCTTGGCGATGGCCAGTCCGATTCCCGTGCCGGGATACTCGGCATGGCTGTGAAGGCGTTGAAAAATGACGAAAATTCGCTGCGCGTACTGCGGATCAATGCCGATCCCGTTGTCGCGAACCGCAAAAACCCACTCCGGGCCGCGCCGCTCTGCCCGGATGTGAATCCGGGGAGCCTGAGCGCTCCGATATTTGATCGCATTGCCAATCAAGTTTTGGAAAAGCTGAGTGAGCTGGGCGCCGTCTCCGACGACGGCGGGCAAAGGTTCGCAGACGACCGCCGCGCCGCTTTCTTCGATGGAGACCTGCAAATTTTTGAGGGCTCTTTCGATCGCGCTCTGGCAGTCAACCGGTTCAAACCGGACCTCGCGCGTGTGGACTCGCGAATAGGCCAGTAAATCCTGGATGAGCTGCTCCATCCGCTTCGCGCCGTCGTGCGCGAAAGCGATAAAGTCGTTCGCGTCGGCGTCGAGTTGACCGGCGTAGCGCTGCGCCAGTAGTTCGGTGTAACTCGACACCATCCGCAGAGGCTCCTGGAGGTCATGGGAGGCCACGTAGGCAAACTGCTGAAGCTCCTGGTTTGACCGTGCCAACTCCCGGGCGTGCCGATCAAGCGCCTCTTCGGCGGCTTCTCGCGCCCGCAGATCGCGCCTCACCATCCAGCTCGCCAGTCCCAACGCCGCTAAGGTCGCCCCGCTGACCAGCACCGTCAGAGCGAGCGTGCGGCGGGCCATGGCCTCGCTGGCCGCGGCGCGTTCGGCCAGCAGATGGCGCTCTTCGGCGTCCATCTCAGAGGTGATCCGGTTCGCCCCCTCCATCAGATCGAGACCTTCACCCCGGTCAAAGCGCTCGACGGCCGCGGCGGCCGCCGGTCCGCGGCCCAGTTCAACGACGCGCCCGAATGCTCCCAGCCCTCGCGCCACAGTCTGTTCGAGCGCACTGAGGCGCTCTTGCTCGGCGGGATTGTCAGCCGTGAGCAGCCTGAGGCGGTGCAAGCGTTGCTGGGTGCGCGAAGCGGCTGCTCGATGAAGTTGGAGATGCGCTTGGTCGCCGGTTGCCAGATAGCTGCGGCCCGCCGCCATGACGTCGGACAGCGCGGCCAAGGTGGCTTCAATCTCGAGCAAAACCTCGTCGGTGTGGGCCACCCAGCGATTCGTCTCGACGAGCTCGCGCACGGTTCGATACTGTACGGCGCCGAGGGCGAGCATTGTGGCGAAGGCGAGCGCGAACCCTCCCACGACTTTTCGTTCGACGGAAAACTGCATGAGCACCCGTCCGCGGGGGATCGATCGGCGAGCGTGGGGTTGGCGGCCCGGTGGCTTTCGATCCTCGGCCGTCGATCTTATCAGTTAATGCGTGTGAAGTCAACACCTTTTTGCATAACTCGGTTCCCGCCTGGGGACAGAAAACTAGCCTACAGACGAAAGCTCTTGCGAACCGCCCGCCTTGCGCCTTCATAAAGTACTTGATTTCAATGATTTATAACATCCACGCGGAGCCGCTTCCGGATCGCCCCGCGTCCGGGGTCACGGCTACATAGCTAGTCCAGAGACTCCCGCGTCTCCACCCGGGGCGGGGTCGTACTGGAGGGAGTGGCGCGGAAAAAACGGCGGGCCGGCGCCCGTTACGGGAGCCCGTACTGCTTCCTATAAAACTCGTAAAGTTCCGTCTGATGGTTCGCCAGATCGATAACCTTACCCCCAATCAGCTCCGTCACGACGTGGGTCTTGACGCGAAAAGGCTCTCCGTCCAGCACAATCAGGTTGGCATCTTTGCCGACGTCAAGGCTTCCCAAGCGTTTTTCGACGCCGAAAAAGCGCGCCGGATTGAGGGTCACGGCCTCGATGGCCGCTTCCGTCGGAAGGCCGTAGGACATCGCGTACTCGACCTCGAAGGGCAGATCCCGCACCTCATTGTCCGCGGCCGTCTGGATGGCGACGCGCACCCCGGCCTGGTAGAGACGCGCGGCGTTGTCCAGGCGGACGTCCAGGGATTCCATCCGCTCGGGCTCTTCCAAAATCGGCCCCACAATCACCGGAATGCGGCGGGCGGCCAACTCGTCCGCCAGCCGCCAGGCGCCAGCGGCCCCGGACAGAATCAGCCGCAGATGGAATTCGCCGCCGAGGCGCAGGGCCATTTCGATGTCGCTGACGCGGTCGGCGCGAACGACCACGGGAATCTGCCCGCCGAGGGCGGCGAGCAGCGATTCCATCTTCAGGTCCTTGGCGGGCGGTGCGGAGGGCTTGGCCTCACCGGCGTCCTCGGACCCGCTCTTGGGCGCCGCCCACTTGTGGGCGTACGCTTCCTGCTCTGCCTGATAGTGCTGAGCGGCCAGAAACTCCTGGCGCAGCATGGCCATCTGGCCCATGCGGGTTTCCGGAGCCTTGCCCTTGGACCCGTAAACGGACTTGCTCGGTTCGCCCAGATTGATCTGCAATGCCGCCGGCGACCTTACCACCAGGGCGTCGACGGTGGCGCCGTCCAGTTGGATGACCGCACTCTGGCCGGCGATCAGATTACCCGCCGCCGGAGTCGATACCGCGTTCGTGATCCCGGCGGCTCGCGTGACGCGGATATTCTCGCTTTGCGGGTTGAGCGCGTCGATCGCACGCAGCTCCGGGTGGAGCGGATCGGAGTATTCGGTGGAATCGACCGTGACCGGAATGCCGTTGCTCTCCACCAAGCCCAGTTGGTCGCCGGCGTCAAACATTCCGGGCATCACCACCTTGCCCCGAGCGTCGATCACTTTGGCCGCGGCGGGCACGCGGACCTTCGAACCGACCTCGGCAATCTTGCCGTCTTCGACGAGCACCGTGCCGTTCTCAATCACGCCGTGCGTCACGGTGATGACGCGGCCCCCGGTGATGGCGATGACGCTTTGGGCAGACACCAGAGCCGGCGCGGCCGGCAGCGCGGCGGCCATCAAGACGACGGTCGGCAGGCGTAAGCGGATCATCAGCTAGCTCCTTTTCGCTTCGGGCCCTGCGCCTCGGGCGGTGCGCGAGCCCATTTCATCGCAGCCCGGGCTGCCGTGCGGCTTCCCTCGCCGGGCGCCCGACCGGAGCGACCCGGTCAGGGAACGAGCGTGGCGGGCCGCCCCTTCCAGGGCAGAAACCCGTCTTTGACGGTATAGACCAGCTTACCGTCGATAAAAACCCGGTCGGCCTTCGAAGTCAGCTCGAGCGGATAGCCTGTCCAGAGCGTGAGGTCAGCGTCCTTGCCGGGATCGATGCTGCCCACCCATCGATCAATTCCCAGAATTTTGGCGGGATTGATCGTGACTGTCTCGAGCGCCGCCTCGTCCGGCATTCCATAATGGTTAATGATGGCCGCCTGCTCGATATAATTTCGCTCCTCGATCACGGGATTATCCGTGTGCAAGCTGACGGTGACACCCTCCTTCCACAAAATATAAGCGTTCTCCGGGATGGCGTCCCAGGCTTCCACCTTGTAGCCCCAGGCATCGGCGAAAGTGACCACGCCGATGTGTCGCCGGGCGATTTCCGGCGCGATCATATAAGCGTCGAGAGCGTGGTGAAGGGCGGCGATGGGAAAGTGGAACTCATCGGCAATGCGGAAGAGCGCGTCAAAGTGGTTCACCTGATAAGAATGGATGTTGAGCCTTACTTTTCCAGCCAGGACCTGGGCCAGGGCTTCGAGCTGCAAATTGCGCTCCGGCGGCGCGCCCTTTTTGCCCCCTTCTTCCCAGGCTTTCCACTTGGCTTCATAATTTTGGGCGTCGTAGAGCCGCTGCCGGACGATGGCCGCTTCGCCCATGAGCGTCTCCGGAGCTTGTCCCTTGGCCCCATATGCCCGCTTCGGATTCTCTCCCCAGGCCCATTTCATGCTCGGCGGGGCTTCGGGAAACTTGATCTCGCTCAGACTTTGACCGCCGTTGAGCTTGATAATCGTCGCCCAGCCGCCGATATTGTTACCGCTGCCGGGCAGCACCTGGACGATGGCGACGCCGGCCCCGGCCGCGCGGGCGATCTCGGGATCATCAAAGTTGATCGAATCCTCGGAGCGGACCTGCGCCTCAATGTCGCCGGTCATCTCGTTGCCGTCGGAGTTGGCGGGAACTCCGGGCAGGGAATAATCTCCCAGGTGGGAGTGGGGATCAATCAGGCCCGGCAGCACGTATTCTCCCCGGGCGTCGATCACCTCGGCGCCCGCCGGCACCGGCAGGTCTGGGCCGACGGCTTCGATCTTCCCCTTTCGCAACACCACCGTCCCGTTTTCAATGTTGCCGTGGCTCATGGTCAGCATCGTGGCGCCCCGGATGACGATCGGGCGCTGCTGGCCACGGCTGCTGCCCGCCGCCAGCCCCAGGCTGGCCGCCAGCATCGCGCCGGCAAACAGAAGCTTTTGTCGGATCATCCATGACCTCCAGGCCGTCTCGAATCGGCTAGCCGGCGGGCGGGGATTACAGGCTGGCCAGCGCCTTCGTCAGGTCGTCGAACGTCGACTTCAGAATCTCGCCGGGCAGCGCGTCCGTCGACCGGCGCGCGTAATAATGATCGTCGACAATGCCCACCTCAACGGTTTCGGTCTTGTTGTCACTCGAGGTCACCGTGAACGTGTAAGCCGGCTTGGCCAGCCCGTAAGCCGCCAGGCTCGCGGAATGGGCCGGGGGAAACGAACTGGCGCGCAAGTCGCCCAAATCCATGAGAAAGGCTTCCATCTTGTCATTGGGCTCGGTCTTGTTGCCGGGGGCGGTTTGCTTCCACTGATCCTTCTGCTTTTCGAAGACCTGACGTCCTCGTGGGGTGTGAACTTCAATTCGAGTCGAATTGAGCGGCGATTGGGAGAAAAAGTCTTTGTCGCGGAGGTCGGCGGCGTCCTTATCAAACTGGGTGAAGACGTCGGAGCCCAAGGTGAAGATAGGCGCCAGCGCGGAATTCATCGCGTCGTAGTGATCCCCCTCTTTCTTTCCCAGGATCACGGATTGGGTTCCATCCGCCCCGGTCACTTGGATCGTCAGCGTGGGATGCTTCAACCCGTAGGAAGCCGCGTCCTTTTTCTGCTCGGCCAGAATGCTCTGCATTGTCAGCCCTTGCAGTTGGCTCACCAGCCCGTCCACCGCGTAATGATCGGCGCGGACGGCGGGCGGCAAATTGAGCTCCCAGGTGCCTTCGGGGTTTCTGACCAGCGTCCAGTGCTTGCCCTTGGCCGTCACCGTGATCTGCTGGATGCGGTTGGTGTCGAGCGTGAAGGCTCGTTTGTCCCGCAAGTCGAATTCGGTCTTCTCCAGCGATGATTTCAAGTACTCATCGAGCGTCACCACCCGAGGATTGCCCTCCACCAGGGCGTAGAGCCCGTTGCCGGTGGGGGTTTCATCGCCCAGCCGCACGGTCAGTTCTGACGGATTCGAAGCGGCGGACACATGGATCGTCGTCGCCGGCGGGTCCAGGCCGAAGTCCTTCAGGCTGGAAGGATGAGCGTCCACCACTTCGCCCACCGTCGCCGTCGTCAGACTGGAGAGAAGAGAGGTGACCTGCGATTGATCGGCGGCCAGCTTGTCGGGCGCGACGATGCTCCAGGTCTTGCCTTGGCGTTCACAGGTGAACTCCTTGCCGTCGCGCGGCTTGATTGAAAAGGCCTGGATTTGATCGGCGTTGACGGGCAGAAATTTTTCGGCGGATTTCGATTCGGTTTTGGCGGCTTCGCGGCTCTTGCGCCGGCCGTAATACGTGAACGACGCCCACACGGCCAGCAAGATGAGCAGGGCGCCCAGGGTTCGGCCGTACCGCTTCATCGCCGGCTCCACCAGACCAGGATTCCCGCCATGATGATGAGAAGGGGTACCGCTGCCACCTTGATCAGCAGTCCGGTCATCTGCCGGGCGGTCAGGTTCAGGTGCTGTTGCTCGGGGGGCTTGGGGCGGATGGAAATGAGATTCTCGTTGGAAGAGAGCCAGTCCACGATATTCATGAAGAGGTCGCGATTGGCTTGAAATCCCAGGTAAGCGTTGGCGGCCAGCAGCGAGGTGCCGAGCGCCACGAAGCGCCCCTCCGGCTTGCTATCGGCCGAGTTGGTCAGCTGGCCCGAGACGGCCACCGTGAGGGGGCCCTTGAGGTCCTTGCCGGGGCGGTACGAAACCTCGCGCATGCTGGGGTTGAAATTGGCCACGTCAAAACTCTCGGGCGTGGTTTCACACAGCGATTCCACGGTGACGTCGGGCTTGGGGGTTTTGCCGACCTCAAAGGAGCGCGTCAGGGGGAACAACGTCGTGAAGCGCTGGAGAGGCTCCACGATGGGGCTGGTGCCGTACTTCATGATCAGCGGCATGCTGGGGGTGGTGCCGAACATTTGAGCGATGGGGTTCTGGTCAATCACCAGGTCGTTGCGGGCCGTCACGTTGTAGCCGGCGAGCAGGCCGGCGAGGTTGGGCAGGCTGACGCCCGGATCGAGCATGAACAGCACGCGGCCGCCGCCGGCCAGATATTTCTTGATCGCGTCCACTTCCTGCGGCAGATAGTCCTTTTGCGGTCCGGCGATAATCAGCAGCGCGCAATCGGCCGGAATTTCCGGCTTGGCCAGCAAGTTGACCGTCTTCACCTGGTCGTTCTCGTTTTCGAGCGCCGTCTTCACGTTCGAGTACCCGTGGGCGTCGGAACCGTTGGGGTCGCGCTCGCCGTGTCCCTCGGCGAAATAGACCACGCTCGGGCCTTTCAACACCGAAATCAGGGCGTTGGTGATGCCCTCCTCGGTGGTTGTCTTGGCCTCGTCGTGGCGGGCACCGGCGGCCACGATCACCGTCCCGTAACTGTGAACGCCGAACTGTTTGGCCAGACCCGGGTCGCGGTTGGGATCGATGTATTCGACCTTGACGCGGGGCGTGGCGGCGGCGTATTGCTCCAGAAGGTCCCGGCGCGCCCGAAAGTGCTGCGCTTGATCGAAGACGTAAAGCGTGACGTTGGTGTTGAGCGTCTTCAGGATTTTACGGCTCTGGGCCGAGAGGCTGTATTTCTGGTTGGGCGTCAAATCCCACTGGCGAGTGTAACGGCTGGCGTAATAGTTGACGGCCACGGCGATGGCGATGCCGATGAGGGTGTAGAGGGCCAGGTTGGCGCCCCGCAGAACCTTCAGCCGGCTGGAGGATGGGTGATCCGGGTTGGCCATGGTCACGCCCTCCCTTTGAGAGCTTCGACGGAACGGGCGGTGAGAAAGATTCCCAGCCCGATTACCGAGAGGTAGTAGACGAGGTCGCTCAGGTCGATGACGCCTTTGGCGAAGTTGTCAAAATGGGTCGTCAAGGCCATAAAGGACATGGCGCGTCCCACCGTGCCGTTGGAAAAGGCCGAGACCCAGTCAAAGACGTACAGCAGCAGGAAGACGGCGAAGGAGACAATGCCGGCGATGATCTGGTTTTTCGTGAAGGTGGAAATCCACATGCCCAGGGAGAGCAGCGCTCCACCGTAAAGCAAAAATCCCAGGGCATTGGCCAGGAGCGGTTTGGCCGCCGGATTTCCGTAAAGGAATAAGAGCCCGATGTCGAGAAATGCCAGAACCATCAGAAGAACATAAAGGCACAAGGCGCCGAGAAATTTGCCGAGGATAATCTGCATGTCGGTCAGGGGCGAGGTCAGGAGCAGTTCGATGGTGCCCGAACGCTTTTCTTCCGCATAGAGCCGCATGGTGATCAACGGCACGAGCAGCAGCAAAACCACGGTGAGAATGCCTTCGAACAGCGGGCGGATGACGTTCTCATTGATGTTCATGGGCGGCGCGCCCATGCCCCCCATCTCCAGCATGCGGAAGGTCTCAATGACGTAGGCCGCGGTCAGGTTGTAAAAAAAGAAGCCGCACAGGACGGCAAAAAGCGCCATCACCAGATAGGCGATGGGAGAATGAAAGTAGGTTCGCAGCTCTTTGCCGGCGATCGTCACCACGTTGCGCATCAGAATGCCTCTCGATGACCGGGAACGGGGAAGCCCGAACCGGGCGCCGCGTGCTCAGGTGGCGGCCGGCTCTTCACCCAGGTCCTTGGTCGTGAGCTTGAGGAAAATCTCTTCCAGGCTCAAGCCGCTCGTCTTCAGCTCGAACAATTTCCACTGCGATTCCACCACGGCGCGCGCCACTTCCGCCCGCACGTCTTTATCCTTGGCGGCGTGCACCTCGAACGTCACCCGGCCGTCGCTCGCTTCGTGCCGCTCGACCAGGTTGACGCCCTCAATCCGCTCGATCTTCTCTTTCACTTCTTTTTCCGGCCCCTCCACCGTCACCAGGACCGTTTCGAAGCCTTGCAGCCGCCGCGTCAATTCCTCCGGAGTCCCGACGGCGGCGATCTTGCCCCCGTTGATGACCACCACCCGCTCGCAGGTTTTCGAGACTTCGGGCAGGATGTGAGTGCTGAGAATGACGGTGTGCTGTCCGGCCAGGCTCTTGATGAGTTGACGGGTTTCGATGATCTGCTTGGGATCGAGGCCGGCGGTCGGCTCGTCGAGCACGAGGACGTCCGGGTTGTGGATGAGCGCCTGCGCCAGGCCAACACGCTGGCGGTAGCCCTTCGACAGCTTGCCGATCTGCCGGCGGCGAACGTCACTCACGGCGCAGGTCTCACTCACCGCATCCATCCGCTTTTTCAGTTCCGCTCCCGCCACGCCCTTGATGCGGCCCGCGAACGCCAGATATTCGTCCACGGTCATGTCGGGGTAGACGGGGGGCAACTCGGGCAGATACCCGGTGCGCCGTTTGGCTTCGAGGGGCTGCTCGACCACGTCAAAGCCCGCCACTCGGACGGTGCCGGCGGTCGGCGGCAGATAGCCCGTGATCACCCGCATGGTGGTCGTCTTGCCGGCGCCGTTCGGGCCGAGAAAGCCGAGCACTTCACCCTTGCGCACTTGAAAAGTCACGTCGGAAACCGCCACCGTGGGGCCGTAGCGCTTCGTTAATCCCTCCACTTCGATCATGACGGTCGTTTCCTCCGCGAGCAGACGGGCAGCGGGCGGGACGTTCAAGTTCACTTGATGTGAAGCCGCCACCGGGCTTTCGCCCTGCGGGACGCCTTCGTGCCGGCGTCACCCATCCTGCCGACCCGCCGGCCTCCCGGCTCCCCTGGCGCGTCTCGCAAGCTGCCAAAGCTAATTAGACATATCAAAAACCCGTTCGAGTTGCCAAGAGCAAAATCCTCCGCCGCAAGCGCGGCCGAAGCCCCAACCGGCGGCGAAGTTGTGAGATAATCAGGCGCTCGTGCCGGCGGGAGGATGGCATGATCTTGGAAGGTCAAGTTGCTCTGGTGACCGGAGCCTCGAGTGGCATCGGCCGCGCCACGGCTCTGGCGATGGCCCGCGAAGGGGCGCGCGTGGCCGTCAACTATCACCAGAACCGTGAAGGCGCCGAAGCGGCGGTCAGGGAGATTGCCGAGCACGGCGGCCAAGCCGTGGCCGTCCCGGCCGACGTGACCTCGAGCACGGAAGTCCGGGCCATGGCGGACGCCGTGCGGCGGCGCTGGCAGCAGATCGACATCCTGGTGAACAACGCCGGAGACCTCCTCGCGCGGCGCACCTTGGCGGATATGACCGAGGACTATTGGGACCGCGTCATGGCTCTCAACCTGAAGAGCGTCTTCTTGTGTGTCAAAGCGGTTTGGGAGGAGATGGCCGCGCGCCACCGCGGTTGCGTGATCAACGTCAGCTCGATCGCCGGTCGTAACGGCGGCGGCCCCGGAGCGGCCGCCTACGCCGCCGCCAAAGGCGGCCTGATCACCTACACGAAGGGTTTGGCCAAAGAGCTCGCGCCGCTCGGCATCCGAGTGAACGCGGTGGCGCCCGGTCTGATCGCCACGCCGTACCACGAGCGTTACAGCCCGCCGGAGCTGTTCCAGAAGTATGTGGCGGCGATTCCCATGGGTCGCGCCGGGACTTCCGAAGAAGTGGCGGAGGTGATCGTCTTCCTCGCCTCCGCTGCCGCCCGCTACATCACCGGCGAAACCATCGAGGTGAACGGCGGGATGCTGATGGATTGATCGCTTTTCCCCGGTTGCCACGGATCGGCGCAACGAACTCATCGGACAAGGAGGGAGCATGGCCGCTTCAATTCACCTGCCCGATCCAACCCGCCCGCTGTCTTTCGGTGGCCGGGCCGGGCGGGCGGCGCTCGCCATGGCTTGGGTGCTGCTGTTCGGCTGCCGGCCCCGGACCGCGCCACCGTCGGGCGGACCGGTGGCCGAGTGGCCGTACTATGGCGGCGACCCGGGCGGCGAGCGATTCTCGCCGCTGACCCAGATCGACAAGAGCAATGTCAAGGCTTTGAAGGTCGCCTGGACCTATCACACCGGAGACGTATCCGACGGAACTCGCTACGCGCGCCGCAGCGAGTTTGAGGCGACTCCGATCGTTGTCGACGGCCTCCTTTACGTTAGCACCGCCTTCAACCGCGTGGTCGCTCTTGATCCCGAGACCGGGCGCGAGCGCTGGATCTACGACCCCCACATCGACCTGCACGCCGAGTACTCCGAAGGCCTCATGAATCGCGGCGTCTCGAGCTGGCTCGACTCCGCTCGCCGGCCGGGCCAAGCCTGCCGGCGGCGGATCTTCATCGCCACGATTGACGCGCGGCTGATCGCGCTGGATGCCGCCAACGGCGCCCCTTGCGCCGACTTTGGGCAACACGGGCAAATTGATCTCGCCGACGCCGACGGCATTCGGGACCGCATCCGGCGAAAAGGAGAATACGAGGAAACGTCCCCGCCGGCGGTGATCGATGGCCTCGTCGTGGTCGGTTCCAGCATCGCCGACAACGACCGCGTCGGCATGCCGCGTGGCACGGTGCGAGCTTTCGACGCCCGCACCGGGGCCTTGCGGTGGAGCTGGGATCCGATCCCCGCCCGGGCGGCCGAGGCCGCGGCGGCAAGCTGGGCCGGGGACAGCTTCTCTCAAACCGGCGCGGCGAATGCGTGGTCGGTGATGGCCGTCGATCCGGCGCTCGATCTGGTCTATGTCCCCACGAGCAGCCCCAGCCCCGACTATTACGGGGGCGAACGCAAGGGCGACGATCGCTGGGCGGATTCCATTGTCGCGCTGCGCGGCACGACCGGCTCCTTCGTGTGGGGTTTTCAGTTGGTTCACCACGACCTGTGGGATTACGACACGGCGGCGCCGCCGCTGCTCGCGACGTTGCGCCTGAGCGGCCGGGACGTCGATGCCGTGGTGCAGGGGAATAAGACCGGCAATCTGTTCGTGCTCAACCGGGCCACCGGCGTGCCGATCTTTCCCGTCACGGAACGTCCCGTGCCGCCCAGCAGCGTTCCCGGGGAGCAGCCTTCGCCCACCCAACCCTTTCCGACGGCACCTCCTCCTCTCACTCCGCAGCGCCTCACCGCCGGCGACGCCTGGGGACTCACTCCGTGGGACCGCGGCGGTTGCCGCGATCGGATGAAGCGTTTGTTGGCGGAGGGCATCTTTACTCCTCCGACCGTCCAAGGCTCGCTGATTCTTCCCGGCAACCTCGGCGGCATGAACTGGAGCGGCTACGCTTTTGACCCTCAGAATCAGACGCTGGTGACCTTTACTGACAGCATTGCCTTTGAGGTTCATCTGATTCCGCGCGCGCAATACCTGCCCATCGAGCGCGCGGCCAAAGCGGGCCGGTTCCGTGCCGAAGTGTCCCCTCAGCACGGCACGCCCTTCGGCATGAGCCGGCAGCCGTTGCTCTCGCGGCTCGGCTTGCCGTGCAACCCGCCGCCCTGGGGCGCGCTGACGGCGGTGAATCTGGCGACGGGCCGGATTCGCTGGAGCGTTCCGCTGGGCACCTCGGATAACTTTCTCCATCTTCCCGTGACGTTCCGCTGGGGGCTGCCGGGGCTCGGCGGTCCGATCGTGACGGCGAGCGGGCTGGTGTTCATTGCCGGCACGGCGGGCGACAATTATCTGCGCGCCTTTGACATCGACACCGGCCGCGAGCTTTGGAAGGGACGCCTTCCCGCGGGAGGGCAGGCGACGCCGATGACCTACCGCTTGAACCCCGCGGGCCGGCAGTACGTGGTGATTGCCGCCGGCGGACACGGGAAGATCACCCGCCAGCTCGGTGACTCTTTGGTGGCTTTCGCGCTGCCCTGATCGCCGGCCCCGCCCCTCACCTAAGCCTCCTTCACGGCCAGAATGGCGTCGAGCGGCGCGCCTGTCTTCACGGCGTCCACCCGACTGAAGCCGGCGTCGCGCAAGAGCGCGGTGTACTCGGCGAGCGTCCGCTCTTTGCCCTCCGTGCAAACCAGCATGTTCAGGGATTGCAGCAGCGCCGACGGCGGCCCGGTCTTGCGCTCATCGAGCAGGTGCTCGGCGACCAGCAGGCCTCCTCCTTCCGGCAAGCGTTCGGCGATCTTCTTCAGCAAGGCCCGAATCTTCGCCTCCGACCAGTCGTGGAGGACGCGGGCTAAAGCATACAGATCGGCGTTGGGCAAGGGATCATGGAAGAAATCGCCGGGCTCGACGGCGATGCGAGGCGCGGCACTGGAACGGGATATGTACTCTTTGGCGATTTCGACCACCGAGGGCAAATCCCACACGACGGCTCGCAGCTCGCGGTAACGCTCGCAGGCAGCAACCGCCAGGTGGCCCGTGCCGCCTCCCAAATCGACCAGGCGGTGGAACCGCCCGAGATCGAACGCGGCCACGACGCGCGGGGAACTGAGCAGGCCAAAGCCGTTCATGCCCGCCAGAAATTCCCGCTGGGCTTCGGCCGTGCGATCGAGGTGACGAAAGAGATCGCCTTCGAGGTCAAATGTCTGGCGCCAGCGGCTCGTTCCTTCGCGGACGGCGTCTTCCAGGTTGGCCCACAAGGCATAAAGCACGCGGTTGGAATACAGGATGTAGCCGGCCAGCGTGTGCGGACTTCCGCGTCGCAGATAAGCGCTGGCGAGGGCGGAATTGGCGTATCCGCGTTCATCCTTGGAGAGCAAGCCCAGGGCGGTGCACGCATCGAGAAGGCGCTCCAGGGCTCCGAGTTCCACCGGTTCGCCGGCGGCGAAGAACGCGTCGAAGAGCGCCGCCAGGTCGGCCGGCCCATCGTGCAGGCGGTCGAAGATGCCCAACGCGACGGCGGCGAACAGCGTCTTAGAGCGCCGGAACGCCTCAATCAGATCGAGGACCGGAGTCGGATCGGGAAGCGGGGAATTGGCCATCGGTAAATCTCCGAAGTTCGAGGTCCGCGGCCGCCCCGGTGGGTGCCGAGAGGAACCGCTTCACGTCTTGAAGGACGCGGCGAAACATCTCCGGCGTCAGCTTGCCGGTTTGGGTGTTCTGTTGGCTGGGATGATAGGAAGCGAACAGGCGCGGCCAGCCGCCCGGCAGCGCGTAGCTCGCGCCGTGGGCAAAGCAGAACGACGAACGCGGGGGAAAAGACTCAGCGCGCTCCCGGCTCGCCCGCCGAACGCCGGCGGCGGGCGGCCTCGCCTGGCCCTGATAGACGATCCGCAGGTAAGTATCGAACGCCAGCTTCCCTAGCGCCAGCACGGCCCGAACGCGCCCGAGCAGTTGCAGTTCGCGCTCGAGATAGGGCTGGCAATTTCTCCTCTCCTCGGGCAGCGGCTGGTTCTTCGGAGGAGCGCAACGCACCGAGGCCGTGATGTAGCAACGGCGCAACTGAAGGCCGTCGCGCGCGTGGAGCGATTCCGCCTGGCTCGCCCAGCCCTCCTCATAAAGGGCGCGATAAAGAAAATCGCCCGAGCGGTCGCCCGTGAACATGCGGCCGGTGCGGTTGGCTCCGTGAGCGGCGGGCGCCAAGCCGAGAATCAGGAGCTCGGCCGCCGGATCTCCGAAACCCGGCACCGGCCGGCCCCAATAGTCCCAGTCGCGGAAGCGGCGGCGCTTCTCGCGCGCGACCTTCCGGCAGTAAGCGATCAGGCGCGGGCAGCGCCGGCAGGCCATGATCTGCCGCGCGAGTCGCTCCAGTTCTCGGGCGGCGGAAGCAGTCTTCGGGGCGCGCCGCGCGGCGGCGTTCCGGGGCTCTAGGAATTGGCCAGTGCCAGAATGGTTGTCCACTGCTCGTCGGAGACCGGCATCACCGAGAGCCGCGGCAGCCGAACCAAGTCGAAGTGGCGAAGAGCCGGATGCCTCTTGATTTCATCGAGACGGACCGGGCGCTTCAGCCGCTCGCGCGCCGCCACGTCCACCACGGCGAATCGCGGGTCTTTCCGCTTCGGATCCGGGTAAGGATCGCTGGCGATCTCGGCGATGCCGACCACCGCCTTCTCGCCTCCCGTATGATAAATCAGCGCCCGATCGCCTCGGCGGGCCCGGCGCAAATTTTGCAACGCGAGTGGATTGGACACTCCGTCCCACACCGTCTTGCGGTCGCGTTCCAGGTCGGCGTAAGAGTAATGCTCGGGGTCGGATTTCAGAAGCCACTTGGCCATGCGCCACCCGCGCGAGCCGGATGCTAGCTGCCCGGGCGGGCCGTCAGCACGTTCGGAACGCCCGCGAAGAAGCCTTTGGGGGCGCTCAGGTAGCCGCTCACGCTGTTCTTGCCTACCTTGTTGACCACCAGCTCGAGCGGGCTCGGCGCCCCTTGCACGTAAAAGTAGACGGGGGAATCGACGGCCTGGTCTTTCCGCTCCGTGCGCTTATCGTCGAAATAGAGGTAAACGGAAAATTGATTTTTCTTGGGGTTCGTTTTCTCCAGCTCCACCGTCACCGTCCCCACTTTCTGGCGGGCCCGCCGCGCCGGCAGGTTGAACTCGAAATAATCGCGATCGGTGCGGTGGGCCAGCGCCACCAGCTCGTCGTGGGTTTTGGCGATCGCGCCCGACAGCTCGCCCTTGGCTCCGTTCAGGGCCTCGTTGGTGGCATTGAGTTTTTGGTTGAGACCGCTGATGTCATTGGAGACGCCGGTAAACTTGGCGTTGGCGTCCGCCTGGAGCTTGTTCAATTCATCCGAGCCGGCCTTCTGCGCGATGGCTTGGCTCAATTGCTTGACGGCCGCCTGCTGCTGTTGCTGGATGTTGGCGGCCAGCATGCGCGCCCGACTCAGCTCCTGCTGCGTCAGACCCAGCTTCTCCGACGTCACCTGGAACTGGCCGCGCAATTGCGCGTAACGGTCATCACTGGCGTCCATGCGGCGCGTCAGGACGCTCAACTGGTCGCCCTGCTTGAGCTCGGCCTCCTGGGTGTCGTGGCGCAGGCTTAGCAACCAGTAGAGGTTGAAGCCGGAAACTGCCAGCAAGATCATCACCAGCGCCCAGAGCGCCTTGGTGGACGAAGCGGGCGCCGGCGGCTGCACGTAAACATACTGCGGCTGCTGCGACCCGCCGGAACCCGTCCCCGCGCCTCCCGGGGCCGGCTCGCCGCGCCGGGCATCGTTGAGTCCAAAGACGGCGTTCCCCGCACTCCGACTCTCATCAGCCATATGGAAGCTCCTCGCCGGCTCCGACGGCCGGCTCACCCTTCGTTTCCACCTCTCTACCGCCGGGTTCGCCAGCGGCTTCCAGGCTTGGATGGCCGGCGCCGCGCCCCGGATGCCCAGTCTTGAAAGTGGTCGTCAATAGCGCTAGCCTGGCGTAGCCGAGTATGCCATCCGCGTTCGCGCAATTCAAGTCGATATCCTCGCGCGGTGACGGAACACGTTGCGACGCCGGTTCGCTTCGACCCCTTAAGACCGCAGTCCGGCTGGGCGACCGAGGGTGATCGCCGGCTTCGAAACCGGCATAATTGGGTTATCTGGTTTATTTTCAGCGACCTAGTGGCTTTATCCGAGATCCATTTCAGAGCCCCTACGTATTTTCAATAACTTACGCTTTGCCTGAACCCCGCTTTTTTAGATTA
>CADDZC010000021.1 GCA_902812365.1 Acidobacteriota bacterium
CCCTCAAGACGGAACAGGTAGCGGACGGCCAGAACCATAAAGACGGCGATGACCGAGCCCATGATCGTAAGCAGGACGATGTTGGCGCGCGCCGTGGCCCGGATGCCGCGCCAATTCAGCAAGGTCATGAATCCCACGAATGCCGCCGCCAGCCCGGCATAGGGAACGAACGGGAAAAACCGCTGGATGGTGAGCGCTCCATAAATGCCGTTGAGCAGGGGCTGGATCAAGTAGTCGAGAAACATGGCCCAGCCGGTCAGGAAACCCAGGTGAGGGTTCAGTCCGCGCCCGACATAAGTGTAGGCCGAGCCCGCCACCGGAAACAGGGTTGCCATCCGTCCATAACTGATGGCCGTGAACATCATGGCCAGCAGGGCAATCAGCATGGTGGTGACGAAGTGGCCGTGAGAAAGAATCTGGGCGACCCCGAACATCGGCACCGGCGCGATGGGCATGATGAGGACGATGCCGTAAAAGATCAAATCCCACAGCGTCAGCACGCGGCGCAGGTGCGGAACCGCTGGGCCGGGCACCGCGGCACCGGCCATCAAGGAATCCTCCACATCGATCTCCCCAATGCAGGACTGAGTCGTTCCCCCCGGGCGGAGCCCCTTCGTTCAGCGTTGTCTTCTCGGAAGGCCGGTGGCAATGCCGCTGCCGTCTACAGCGCATGGCGATATTTCGAAAGCAACTCCACGCCGGACGTCGTGACCCGAAGAACGTACTCCAGGCGCATGCCCCATTTGCCCTCGAAGTACATGCCGGGTTCAAGGGCAATAATCATGTCGGGTTCAAGGCGGACCTGGTTGTAAGGCACGATTCGCGGTTCCTCGTGCCAGCTGATCCCCAAACCATGGCCTGTGTGGTGAGGGTAGCTGCCCCCCAGCTTGGCGATCCCGGCGCGCACGAATTGATCCAGATCGCACGCCCGGAGACCCGGGCGGACTTTGGCAATCGCATCCGCCAGCACGGTGGAAATGCCGGTAAAGGCCTGCCGGTAGGTGTGGTTGGGTTCACCGACGCAGTAGGTGTTGCAACTGTCTCCCCAATAGCCGCGGTGGCGAGGAACCAAATCGACGACGAGCAGCTCTCCCGCCTCCAGCTTCCGGACTGAAGGAGGGCCGCCGGCGAGCGCCGTGCGGGATCCGGAGACGACGTCGGCCAGGATCTGAACCCGGCCCCCGGCGTGACTTTCCATGCCCTGGCGAATTGAGCTGAAAATGTCGATCTCCCGGCGTCCCGCAAGGGCCCATTGGCGGGCGATTTCCTGGCCGAGATCGCACAACGCCAGGGCCGAGCGCATCGTTTCAATTTCCTCGGCATCCTTGACCATGCGAAACGTGGAAAGGAGGTTCTGAATACAGCAGAAATCCAGCTGAGAGCACTGGCCGCGGACGGCGTCCAGGAGGGCGGCCGGTATCTGTTCCGACTCCACGGCGACTTTGCCCTTCGGAAGCGGCCGCAGCTTGGCCAGGAGCTTGGCCGAAAGGTCTTGGACGGCATGGAGCGGCTCCTCGACCACGTAACTCGAGAAACTCTCACGCCGAACGCTGGCATCGATGCCCTCCCCCGGCTCCATGTCCGCCAGATAGAGGATGGGCGGCTCGCCGCGAATCCAGAGAAATACTCCGAGCAGCGGGGTTATGGGGGAGGGTTCCAACTCCACGGTGGCTTGGTAACCGGTGAAGTATCGCAGGCTGGCGAAAGAAGTGAGCATGGCGTGCTCGATGCCTTCTTCCTGAAGCCGAGCCGACAGCCTCTGGAGTCGATCTGGCACCATTTCAATAGCCTCCCGGCGAACCGGAGTTGCGGCGATGCGCTGCCCGCCGTTGAGTCTTTCCCGCTTCGAGTCTTCATCCGCAACGGAAGCTAAATTCCTTTTCGGACGGAATACGCCTCCACCGTATCGGGATTGATGGCAATGCCGAGACCCGGTTGGGTCGGAACGCTCACCCGGCCTCCGGCGACTTTGAAGGGCGTGGTGAGAAGTTCTCGGCGCAGTGCCGATTCCGTGACCGAGAACTCCAAAAAAGCCGAGTTCGGGATGGCGGCAATGAGATGCAAGCAAGCCGCCACCAAAACCCCCGTCCGGAAGGCGTGGGGGACGCACAGGCGATTGGCCTCGTGGGCCATGTAGGCGATTCTTTTGGCTTCCGTGAGTCCTCCCACCCGCGAAATATCCGGCTGGAGAACATCGAGGCCGGCTTCCCAGATCAAGCGCCGGAACGTCCAGCGTCCTGCCTCCTGCTCCCCGGCCGCAATCCTCAGCGACGTCGACTCGCAAAGCTTCCGGTATCCGTCCCAGTCTTCCGGCGGCAGGGGCTCTTCCATCCAGAAAATTCCCAGGTTTTCAAACTCCCGCGCCGCTTGCATGGCTTCCTTCAAGGAGTAGCCATGCCCAATATCAATCATCACCTCGACGTCGCTGCCGGCGGCCTCTTTCGCCGCCGCCGCCAGCTTGACATCCTTTCGCACGTCCTGCCCGAGCGGTCCATAGCCCAATTTAATGGCCGTAAAACCTTCCGCCACATAGCCGCGGACGGCGTCACGAACCTCCTGCGCCTGCTCCGGCATCAGCAAGCTGGCGTAAGCGCGGACGTCTGAACAATAGCTTCCTCCCAATAACTTGTGGACGGGCTTGCCGAGGGCTTTCCCCATGATGTCCCAAAGGGCCATATCCACGCCGCTCATGGCGTGCATCACCGCCCCTAGCCGCCCGTAGTAGTTTGTCTTCCGGTACATGAGTTCCCACAGTTGTTCGATATCGAACGGGTCCCGGCCCAGCAAAATTTCGCGCAGCCCGTAGCACGTCCCGTGCGACATCTCGGCATCGATGACCGCTTTGCCGACCTCCGGAGACGTATCGACCTCGCCGTATCCGGTGATTCCCTCGTCGGTTTCGACGCGGATCAGCAGGTCGTCCTGAGTTCCGTCAGCGACGGCTTGCCGAACCGGCAGGCGCAAGATGATGCCTTCCACGTTCACGATCTTCATAGCCTCTTACTCCCCGCTCCTACCGCTGAGCCTCCCCCGGGAGGCTCCGGGCGCCCTGGGCCGCCACCGCGCCGAAATCGCTCGCGGGCGCTCGAAGCCCCGCGGCCGCCGCTCGCTCCCAGCGGGCGCTGCGAGCTGAATCGTAGGCGACCTCTTGGCCCCGAACCTTCCGGTCCAGCGCTTCGAGTTTTTTCCACGCGGCCAAGGCGGCCGCCGCCGCCTTCTCCTGATGAGTCCGCGCCAGGGCCAGGTAGAGATAGTATTCAGCCTGGGTGTGGTCCGGGCGGAGCCACAGCGCGCGCTTGAAGGCTTCGCCGGCTCGCTGATACTGATGCTGTTTGAACCACAACAGGCCCCACTCAAAGTTGGCCTCGGCGTCGCCGGAGTTAAGTGTTAAGGCCAGCTGGAGAAGTCTCTCCGCCTCCGCGAAGCGCTGTTGATCGACGGCGATCGTACCGGCGCCGAGCAGGGACGGGAAGTGGTGGGGAACGCGGGCTAATTGCCGCTGGTAATACTGGCGCGCCTGCGCCAACTGGCCGTTATTCCGATAAGCCAAGGCGATCAGGTAGTTGATCTCGGGCAGGCCGGGAGCCAGTCGCGCCGCCTCGCGGAAGGCGGCAATAGCCCCTGCCAAATCCTGGGCGCGGAACAGAGCGTCACCGAGGTGCAGATAATGGGAAGGCTGGCTGGCTTCAATCGCCGCAGCGTGCCGATAAGCCTCCGCGGCCCCTCGCCAGTAGCCGACCTGGAAAAATTCCTGACCCAGAAGAACGTAGTAAGAGGCTCGGCGGGGAGCCCGTTCGAGGGCATGGCAGAGTTCGAGGATGGCATTTTCGTGGTCGTCGCGGTCCATGGCGATCAGGGCAAGTGCGAAATGTGTTTCGGCGGGTCGGCCGTCTAAATCAGCCGACTCTGCCAACGCCTTTGCCGCCTGATCTCGCCGTTGAAGCTGGTAATAGGCCACACCGAGATTGTAAAGGACGTCGGGCGAGTGGGGCCGGAGTTCATTGACGCGAGCGAACAGCGCCGCGGCCCGGGCGTGTTGGCCGCGGCTGGCCAGCAGGCCGGCGAGCCGGAGGAGGGCGTCCGGATCGCCACGATGCTCGCGGGCGAAACGGCCGGCAGCCTCCAGGCCTTCGGCAGTCTTGTTTTCCGCCAACAACTGGCGGATGAGCTCCACGGTTTCGCCGGCCGCGGGCGAGAGAGGATTTCTCTGCGCCCCGTGTGCCGTACCCGGGCCGGCGAACAGGAGCAGGGTGGCGATTCCGAAAGCGGCCGACCAGGTCAGGTTCCGGGCGCAGACTCTCACGGCTTCCCTCGCAGCGGCACCGCCCGGCGAGCCTGAATCAGGTCGAGCAGCCGGCGCGCTTCGCCCGCGCCAGGATTTAAGATGACGGCCCGCCGCGCCTGCTCGGCGGCTTCCTCCAGGCGTCCCGCGGTCATGAGGGCCAGCGCGTAGGCGTAAGCCACGCGGAACGATTGCGGGTTAGCCTGGCTGGCGGGCGCCAGCACTTCCAAGGCTTCGGCCCAACGCTGCGACTTGGCCAGCTCAACGCCGAGCTCATCTCGGGCCTCTTCCAGACGCGGATTGCCCTTCCAGGCGCGACGGAAAAGGTCGATGGCCGGAGCTGACCGGCCTTGGTCGGAAACCAGAAGCCCTTGCACGTACAGCAGCCGCGGATCCTGGTCGGGAAATTCGGTTTGAAGCAGCCGCAACTGCGCCCAAGCGCTGGCCCGGTCGCCGGTGGCGCGATAGGCCATCAGCAGGTCAAAGTGCACGTCGGTTTCCTCAGGATCCAGTTGCGCCGCTTTCTCCAAATGAGCGATGGCGTCCTCTCGATCCCGGCCTTGCAAAAGGAGCAAACGCCCGGCGTAGCGGTGGGCGGCGGCGTCGCTGGGATCCAAGACCAGGGCCGCCCGGGCCGCCCGCAGGGCGTCTTCCAGCTCACCGTGCTTCCACAGCGCGTAAGCGAGGTCGGTTTGCGCCTCCGCCCGCCCGGGAGCCTCGGCAGCGGCGCGCCGAAAATCCGCGATGGCGGCGTCGAGCTTTCCTAGCCGCAGGCGGGCGAGACCGAGACCCAGGAGCGCGTGGGCGTCCGACGGATTTGCTTTCACTTCGGCCTCAGCCCGCTGTTCGGCAAAGCGCAGTCTTTCAGCCGGGGAAGCAAAACGCTCGACGTGGCTGGGTCCTGGCTGTTCGGCACAGTACCCGTGGACCCCGATCACGCACAGGGCCAGCGCCGGCCAGAACGGGCGGCCATAGCGGACCGGCCGCCCCGTCGGCGCAGGGCTCCCCATCCCTGGCTGGCTGGGTCGAGACTTGTTTGAATTCTTCAAAACCTGGAATCGGCGATGATGGGTAACCCGTTCTACGGTGCTAGCGCCCACGTCGAGAGTACACGAGTCTTGCAAAATCCATCCTCGGGGACGCCGCCACCTGGCTGGCGTCTCAAAACTGAGCTATGATGGTGTAAAAAGGAGATTTGGGTGTCAAGGGTCTTCCGTTTGCTCTGGGGAGTTTCGTTCAAAGGGTTGAACATATTTGGAGCTGGGTCGCAGCCATGGTCGTCTCCAAGCCTCCGGCCGCGCCTTCGTCGGCGCGAGCGTTGCATATCCTCGAGTTCATCGCTCGGTTGAAACGGGGAGCTTCCATAGCGGAAGTCAGCCGGAGCCTTGCGCTTCCCAAGAGCTCTACCTACCTGGTGCTGAGGACGCTGGAGCAACAGGGCTACTTGCGCCGGAGCGCCCACTCCCGCAAGTTCTATTTCGGGTTGAGGTTCGTCAGCCTTTGCCGCAACGTCCTGGATAACCTGGATTTGCGGGACGTGGCCAGGCCGATTCTCCACAAGCTGATGAGGGAAAGCGGGCTCATCGTCCACTTGGCGGTCCTCGAAGGCAACCAAGCCGTCATCATCGACCGAGTCGAGCCCCCGGGCTCCAGCGCCGGAGCCGATTGGGTCGGCCGCCGCCTGGACATCAACTGCACGGGAGTGGGCAAAATCTTAGCCGCGTTTCTTCCGGAGGAACAGTTTGCCGAAGTGATAACCGCCAAACGCTTTGCCCGACATAACGACAACACGATCGTGACCATCACGGGGCTGAAAAAGGAATTGGCCAAGGTCCGAGAACAAGGCTTCGCCCTCGATGACGAAGAGGATGAGATCGGTGTGCGTTGTATCGGCGTTCCGATCCTGGGCAGCGATCAGCGGGCAGCGGCCGCCATCAGCTTGGCGGGAAGCGTCGAGCAGATTCCGCTGGAGCGAGTCCGAGGCCTGGTCAGTTCCCTAAAACGAGCCGCATCAGAAATTGCCTTCCAATATCGAGCGCTGCGGGGGCAGGAATGGGGTCGGCCGGAGGCGGGACGTTTAGCCGCGCCCCCGAGCAGTTCCTGATTGGCTTTGCCGGCGATTCCCTCGCATTCTCCACGGGCGAGCAGAAACTGTGAGCGGAGCCTGCCACGGCCCACCGCGAACCCACGATAGCGCATTTTGTTCAACCGAGTGAACAAAATGCGCTTTTTCCGGCTGCCACCACCTTGACGCCGGGCCGGCCCGGTCTACGATCGCGAATGTCACACTCATCGCGGCTGTGATCAGGGGCATGAATCAGCAGCCTTGCCCGATGCGGTGGGGGTGGGAGGTAGAGATGGTTGGTCATCGCCGGCTAGGGCACCTTTTGGCAATCGTCGCGTTGCTCACCGCGCTCAACCTCAAAGCGCAACTCAACCGCGGCGTAATCGAAGGAACCGTTACTGATCCGCAGGGCAACGTCGTGCCCAATGTGCAGGTCCGGGTCACGAACGCCGATACGAACGTCTCGGCGGCGGTCACAACGAACACGGAAGGGTATTACCGGGTTGCGGATCTGGTTCCCGGACCGTACAAGGTGCACTTCGAGCTGGCCGGATTTCAGCCGCTTGACGTCTCGAACATCGAACTCTTGGCGGGACATGTCCTCAGAGTGGACGGCCTGCTGCGACTGGGTGCGACGCGCCAGACCGTGGAAGTCAGCGCCGCCGCCACTCTGATCGATACCGCCCCCGCCAATGTCAATACCACCCTGGGTGACCGCACCGTGGAGGCGATGCCTCTGCAGGGCCGCGATATCCAGCAACTGGTGTTCCTCATCCCGGGGGCGGCCCAAGTGGGGGGACCGCCCGGAAGCAATTTCGGGTTCAACAGCCAGTTCGGCACTTTCCCTGACCCCACGCATCTGATCGGTTCCGACATCTCGGTGAATGGAGGGCAGGGGGGGGACAATGCCTGGTATCTGGACGGGAATCTGAACCTTTCGGGCTTCGCGGAGAATGCCGCCGTCAACCCCTCGCCCGACGCCGTTCAGGAATTCCAGGCCGTCACGGCGGCTTTGAGCGCCGAGTACGGCCGCACCGGTGGCGGCGTTTTCAATGTGGTGCTCAAGTCCGGCACCAATGCGCTCCATGGTGACGTTTACGAATACGTGCGTAATGACGCGACCAACGCCCGCAACCCTTTCACTTCCATCGATTCGCAAGGACATATCATCAAGGATCGCCAGCTCCGGTACAACAACTTCGGCGGAACGCTGGGCGGGCCCGTCGTCATTCCCCACCTCTACAACGGAAAGAATCGCACCTTCTTTTTCCTCTCCAGTGACTTCACGATCCTCCATTTGCTGGGACAGAAAACCTTCACCGTCCCCACCGCGTCGGAGCGGGCCGGAGACTTCAGCGAAGATGCCAACGTCGTGACCAATGGCTTATGGAACCCTTACAGTACGGCGGGGCCCGACCCCCAAACCGGGCTTTTCCAGCGCACGGCTTTCGGGGTGCCCGTGCCGGGGAATCCGTTCGGAGCCAACGGTTGCTTGAATACGTCGGTGGAGGCGGGTGCCGCCCAGGGAGTGAAGACCTGTAATTTCAGCGCCCAGATCCCCTCCACCATGCTCGATCCGACCGCGATGTTCTTTATTAAATCCTTTCCCATGCCGAACTATATGGATCCGCTCAGCAACTGTCCGGTGGCGGCCGGCGGCGGCACGCGGATCTGCGATAATTATCTGGGAACGGTCGGGAGCAGCCAGGATCCAGAAAATTACTCGATCAAAATCGACCACCAGTGGAGTGACCGGAGCAAGTATTTTACCGAAGTCCTCTTTAGTCCCGGCAAGTACAACAATTATCGGGTTCCCTGGACCGGCCCGACGTTTCCCAACGACAACACCGGGTGGGGCGCGCAGTATCCGGTGGATTTTGCCAACACCGACATCGGCTTGGGCAACACCTATACGTTCCGGCCGACCGTCGTCAACGAGTTCCGGGCCAGCTTCACGCGGCAGTTTCTGAATTCTCACCCGAACCAGCCTTATCCCAACAGCATTACCGACCAAGCGGAGGTCGAAAAGCTCCTCGCGCCCATCAAGATTCCGCAAGATCCCCAGAGCCCGGTTCCCAACTGGATCATGTCGGTGCCCGGCGGGGGCGGCATCTCGTTCGGCCCGACTCAGTGGGTCAACATGATTACCATGGCCGAGTCCTATAACATTTTGGACAACATCACCAAGGTGGCGGGCAAGCACACGATTAAGGCGGGACTGACCTACCGCCTGGAGCACTCCGCCTACGAGGGACCCTATCCCACGTATTTCGCGTTCAGCGGCGTCCTGACGCAGGATCCGACCTCCGGCCTCGGGGGCGGCGGCCTGGAGCAGTTCATGCTGGGCGCGGTTTCAAGTCAAGGCCGGGATTCCGAGACTGGGATTCAGAACAAACCTTACAACAGCTATCGCTATCGGGCGGCCTTCGTTCAGGATGACTTCCGATTGCGCCCTAACTTCACACTGAACCTCGGACTGCGCTACGACATCAATGGGCTCTTCAAGATTCGCAATCACCCGATGTCAAATTTCTGCCTCGGCTGCCTCAATCCCATGACGGGACTTCCGGGCGAACTGTTGTATGAGGGCGACCCGGGGTTTCCCCGAGGAGGCACGATCGCGCCGGCCAACAAAAACGATTTAGCGCCTCGCGTCAATTTCTCCTGGTCGCCGTTTTCCAGCCGGAAGACGGTCATCCGAGGCGGTTACGACCTCATCTACACGAACGCCTTTGACAGCATCAATGCACCCGGGCAGTCTTCGAACAATATGCCCGGCTGGGCGCAGGCGTACCTCTGGAACGGGAGTTTTTATCCCCAATGTGGAGGAACCGCGGGCGAATGCGTGGCTTGGCCGCTCAGCGATACGACGACCAACAAGGCCGCTCTGACCACGCCGCCTTTCAGCGCCCAGTTTTTAGCCGTCAACCGGGATCCGCTGCTGGGCGTCAGCCATGTGGAGTTTATCGATCCCCCTTCCCATGATCCTCTGATTGAGGACTGGGGGCTGGAGGTCCAGCGTGAGCTGCCCGGAGATATGCTGGTGAGCGTCGGCTACGTGGGAACTCACGGCACTCACCTGATGGGCGAGTCCTTTCGACAGTACAACTATATTCATACGGCGGACCTGATCAAGTACAAGACCGCCATTAACGGCAGCGCTCCGATCAATCAATTTTTCTCGGGCAAAACCGCCGCCTTGCTGGCCAGCGTTTACGGACCTCTGGGCTTCACGGGAGCCGACAGCAACGGCAACGTCACTCTTCCGCTCAGCATTCTGCTGAAGCCGTATCCGTTTTATGGCGCGATTAATCAACTGCAAGACCAGACGGCGTTCGACGGCACCAGCGTTTACAACGGGCTCAACGCAAGACTCCAGAAGAGATATTCGAACGGTCTCGATTTCGTGGTGGCCTACACCTGGAGTAAGAAGATCACCAACCCCTCGGTCTCGCAGCCCTTCACGATTGTGACGGACCCGATTCACTGGTCGCGCAATGGCCAGATTGGGGGGCGGGGCGGCGCCCTCGCCGGGGCGTTGTTCGGTGCTTTCCAGGATCCGGACAACCGGAAAGTGGACCGCGCCATCGCGGCGGATGATATGCCCCAGATGCTCAACATCGCCGCCAGCTATGAGCTGCCGTTCGGCAAGGGTAAGACTCTGGCCAGTTCCAGCCGCGCCGTCAACGGCGTGTTCGGCGGCTGGAAACTCACGGGAAATTTTAATGCTGAAAGCGGCGTCCCGCTGGGAATCAGCTGCCCTGGCGATCAATTGACCAGCCGGTGCAACCTCGTCGGTAATCCGAAGGCGGTCCCCGGCGGCCGCAGCATCAACGACTGGATTAACCCGGGAGCCTTCGAACCTCCGTTCGGCAGCGACCAGACCTTCTGGGCCAACTACGATCCGAATGATCCTCGGGCCTACCAGTTTGGCACGATGGGCCCGCGGATCGGCGCCTTGCGCTCCCCAGGGTTCTGGAATCTGGATTCCTCGCTCTCGAAGGATTTTCATTTCTCGGAGGCTAAGTACGCGGAGTTGCGCTGGGAGGTCTTCAACGCCCTCAACCATCAGAATCCGGGCCTTCCCAATACGAACTGGTGTTTGCCGCCGACCACCAGCGGAAGCACGGACGCCGTTCACCAAGCCGGATGCTCTTTCGGGCGAATTACGAACATCCAAACGGACCCGCGGGCGATGCAATTTGCTTTGAAATTCTTCTGGTGAGCCGCGATGAAAGAATGATCACGATAAGTGAGAATTCTGGCCGCGCCGCCCGGTGGCGGGACGCTCCGCCGGCCAACCCATTCAGCGGCCCGGATCCGTCGGGGAGCGGAGCCCCTCGCCTCACGCGGAAGCCGGAACCGGCCGTATCCGCGTTGGCAAGCCCCATCCTTCCCAGGCCGCCCCGGGCGTGAGTTTGCACGGAGTTCGTTGATGCCGCTGGCTTTTCTCTCCTGGTCGGAGGTCTTGATCCCAATCGCCCGGCGGGCTTTCATGGCCAGGCTGCTCGCCGGTTCTGCCCTTTCTTGTTTGCTCCCGCCGGCCGCCGTCACGGCGTTGGAGAAAGTCGGCTCCGAGGCGAAACCAAAAATGTCCAGGGTACCCACGATGACAGGCCCCGTTCACTGCGATTCACTGGGCACGACTCTTATGCACGAGCACCTGTTATGGTTCGGAGGCCCGCGCCGGCAGGATTCCGGCTACACGCCGATCCCCGCGGATAAGCGGCAGGAGTCGGTGGAGTTCGCCGTCTCGCTGTTGAACGAGGCCGCGCGGGTGGGAATCAACACGCTCGTCGATCTCACCCCTCACCGGCCCATCGACCTTTATCAGCAGATCGCCCAGCGCTCCCCGATCCGGATTGTACCCTCGACCGGTTTCTATCGGCGCGCCAAAATCCCTCCCTACCTGGCGAGGATGGAGGATCCCAACCAGATGTACGAATATATGCTCAAAGAAGTGGTGGAGGGCATTCAAGGCACCAAGATTCGAGCTGGAATCATCAAAGTGGCGGCGGAAACCAGCCCTATGACCGATTGGGAGAAAAAGGTCTTTCGGGCTGCGGCCCGGGTTCAGCAGGCAACGGGTACGCCGATTGCCACTCATGACGGCGCCGGAGCGCGCGAACAGTTCGATGGCTTGGTGCAGGCCGGCGCGACGCCGCGGCGGTTCTTTATTTCCCACGTGGATATGGCTCTCCACGGCGGACTTACTCGGGAGCAATTGGCGAAGGAATTGGTCTCCATCGCCCGGGACGGCGGATACCTGGAATTTGACACCTTCGGCCAGGAGTCATATACGCCGTGGAGGGATCTGTTGTATCTGTGGCAGGCTATCATGGAGGCGGGATTCGTCAATCGGATGTTTTTCTCCATGGATTGCAACTGGCGTTGGGAGAACGGAAAGAAGATTTTTGAGGGGGCCGACGCACCCAATGTCGATCCGGACGCCTCCCGGCGGACTTATGCCTATATGATGACCGATGCGGTTCCCCGACTGTTGAAATCGGGATTTACCGAAGACGTGATTTATACGATTCTGGTGGAGAATCCCCGCCGCTTCTTCTGCGGGGAGTGACCGGCGGCGGGCGGGCCGGGAGCGATCTCAGAACGGGGTGATTATGCGGGCCAAGCCGAGGAAAAATAATCGGGTGATTTGCCAGCTTTCACTGATGATTCTTTCCGTCAGCTGGCCGGCCGGGGCGCAGCGGCCGTCTGACGAGGCCTGGGTCAAGATTGATCCGAACCAGCCATATCAGGAGATTCAGGGTTTTGGGGTTAACTACACGGGGCCGTACTTCCGTGACGATCAGAAAGCCATGTTCGACCGGCTGATCGGGGATCTCGGGGTGACGATGTTCCGCGTGGTCCCTTACCTGGTCTATAGCAACTGGGAGGAAACGCCCGGCCCCAAGAACCAGGAGTACTGGAACGACCGGTATTCGACGCCGATTTTCGAGGCCACGTGGAAGGGACTGCGTTATCTGAACTCACGGGGTATTCGTCCGATGCTCGCCCTGATGGGGCCGGTGCCAGCTTGGATGACGGACAATCAGGTTCGGCCGCCCCGACATCAAGTGTGCCAGCCAAACGTGCCGCCCGACTTGCAAAACCACCTGAGTCCCGCCATGTACGACGCCTTCGCCGAAGAGGTGGTTTCCATGGTGGAGTACGCGCGACACCGGGCGCACGTTGACTTCGAGTACTTCAGCCCTTTTAACGAGACCGACTGCTACCCGGCCGAAGGCCCGCGGGTCGATCCTGACGAAGCTCCGAAAGTGCTGGAGGCCGTCGCCCGCAAGCTGAATGAGGACGGACTGGGCGATATCCAGCTGGTCGTCGCCGATAACGCGCTGATCACCAACGATTATACGGACCCCATCTTGAAGGACGACGATTTGATGAAGCAGGTGGAAGTCTTCTCCTTCCACACGTACGGAGAAAATTCCGTAGGCCCCCAAGTTGAGCGCATCAAAGCGAGCAAGTATTCGCGGGTTCCGGTCTGGCTCACGGAGTACGGCGACCTGAACGATCAGGACAAGAGCTTTGAAAACCAATGGAAGAACTTCTCCCTGGCCGCCAACCGGCGCGCGCTGACGGCCCTCAATCAAGGAGCGAGCGCCCTCTTCTTCTTCGACGCCTTCGATGACTATGAAGAGTGCGCCAAGCGGCTGTGCTTCTACGGCTTGTTCCGCAGCGCCGGACATATTTATTCACCGAAGAAGAGTTATTACGCCACCCGGCAGCTTTATCACTTTGTGCGGCCGGGCTGGCACCGGATCGCGGCCGCGACCGAAGCCCCCGGCCTGACCGTGTCGGCGTTCGAGGGCCCCGCGCCGGACGCGCTGGTGGTGGTGGGAGTGAAGGAAGGCGGACCGGCTCGCCTGCACATCGCCTTACCGCCAGCCTCCGCCGCCCCGCAGGATTGGGACCTCTACGAAACGACGCGCGAGTTGAATTGCCAGAAAGTGAGCACCCTTCGCATGCGCGACGGCCGCGCTGAAGTGGATCTGCCCGAGGAAGCTGTCTTCACGCTGGTCGGGAAGTCAAGCCAGGTAGAATCGGGTTTTTGACCCGGGTTGGCATCGGCGGTTCGCGAGCCGGACCATCAGAAGATGCGGAGTGAGCCGCGCGCCAGCTGGAGGCCTGTTATGCCGGCGATGCTGGGTTTTCGACGTTGCGCTGTCTTTCCAGAGGTGAAGTTGGCTTTCCATCTCGGTACCGGAGTGGCCCTGGTGTGGATGCTGGCGGGCGCCGGGGCGCGCGGGCAGGAGACAGCGCGGAACCTCTTCACGGAGGCTCAAGCAGCGAAGGATCGCGGCGATTGGCGGGAAGCGGAAAGCAAATACCGGGAACTGATCCGGCGGTCGCCCGATCTGGCCAATGCCTATCACAATCTGGGGATCGTCTACCTGGCAGAACATAAGAACCGCGAGGCGGCCGACGTGCTGGCGCAGGCCGTGAAGCTGGCGCCGCGCGAGGCCGGAGGGTGGTTCCTTCAGGGCCTCGCCTATTACCGGTTGTATGCGCCGAGCAAGGCGGTGGCCGCCTTTCAGACCGCCCGGCGCTTGAATCCGGCCGATAAGAATGTGCAACTCTACTTGGCGAAGGCGCAGATCCAGATGCGCGACTACGAGGGAGCGGAGCGAACGCTGCAGCAACTGGCCCAGTCCAGCCCCAACGATCCTGTGGTGCTCTACAACCTGGGCGTTGCGCACATGAAACTGATGCTCGAGGATATCGACCGGCTGAGCAGGGTTGCTCCCCAGTCCTATCTGTTGCTCCTCATCCTCGCCCAAGATGCCGAAACCCGGGGAGACGACGAGGCTGCCGCCCGGTTTTACCGACAAGCACTGCACGCCAATCCGGCGGCGGTTGGGGTCCATTACGCGCTGGGCAGCATTTATGCCAATTCCGGAAAGTACGATGACGCCGCGCAGGAATTTCGAGCCGAGCTCCAGCTCGACCCTCATGACTCGCTGGCGCTGTGGAAACTCGGCGAAATTGCGTTGCGCACGGATCCTCGCTCGGCTTGCCGTTATCTCGAGAGCGCATTAACGTTGACTCCAGATTTGCCGCAGGCTCGCCTGGCTTATGGGCGCGCCCTGCTGCAGCTCGGAGAGCCCGAGAAAGCAATCCAACAGTTCGAGCGGGTGGAGCGTCTGGCACCGGAGGAAGACTCCGTTCATTACCACCTGGCCACCGCTTATCGCCAGCTCGGACACCTCCAACAAGCGGAGGCCGAGATGGCCCGTTTCCAGCAACTGGCTAGGAAAAAATCGGCGATTACCCAGGCGGCGGCACGGCGCCAGGTCGAAATGACCCAAGATGCGGTGGGCCCGCCGCCCGACTTCGACACCTCCCGCAATCCCGTCCATCACTGAGGCGCATTTTTCGTTCAACCTAATGAACACTGCCGGCCTGTCCGGCCCTTCGCCCCCTTGCTCACCGCCTGAGCGCGAGTACGATGGGATCGGTTGTTGGCAACGCACCGGGGCTCTGAGGTGGCTTGCGGGTCGGGAGGCGGCAGCACCGCGAAAATTCACGGAGTGGCTGGTCTTTCAACCCAACTCAGCCTGGCACGTTGGCGGAAAAGCGCTTCTGCCACCGTCATCCTGAGCGCGGGAAGGCTCGATCGGTGATGTCCGGACGCCGTCGCGAGGGCTTCTCACGAACGGGTTCGAGCCAAAAGGATTACGCGACGACGTCCCGCAGAGCCGAGCGGCGGATGTGAGCTTCGACTGGCGAAGGAATACCGGGATGCTTCGCTCAACATCGCAGTTCGGCCTTTTTTCCGAAACCTGACGGCAGAGTCGGCTCCTTGACGGCTGCGAAAGTGAATTGCGTCCCTTGTCGTGGGGGCCGAGGTGGGTCGCTCAAAAGGGAGGCAACGATGAATCGTAACGCAACCGTGATCGGTGCCCGGTTGAGCCGGCGGGCAATCGGATGCGAGCCCGAACGAGCTGCATGCACCTCGGCGGCGGCGCGGACCTTTTGGGTTCGCCTTCTTGGCCGCTGCGCTTTCCTCTGGATGCTGTTCATCATGGCCGTCCCGCGGGCCGGGAGCCAGCAACAGGCGACCCTTTCAGGCACCGTCACCGACCCCACGGGGGCGCTGATTCCCGGCGTGACGATCCGGATGACCAATATCCAGACCCAAGTGACCGTGTCAGCGATCACGAACTCCACCGGCTACTACGTCGTGGCCAATTTGATTCCGGGCGTCTACTCGCTGACGGCGCAGAAGCAAGGATTCAAGACCGCAACCCGGTCAGAGATCACCCTGCAGGTTGCCCAGGCGGCGACGGTGGATATCCAGCTTGAACTGGGCCAAACCTCCCAGGAGATTTCGGTTCGCGGCACGGCCCCGCTGGTCGAGAGAAGGGACGCCACCATTGGGCAGGTGATCGGGCCAACGGCGATGGTCGAGCTGCCGCTCAACGGCCGGAATTATTTCAATCTGGCGGAGCTGAGCCCGGGAGTCACCACTTACGGATTGCGCAGTTTCTATTCCAGCGCCATCAACGACTACGGCACCTCGTTTAACTCCGGGAGCGCCGGCGAAGACCGGAATGGTTTCACCCTGGACGGCGCGGACATCGAAGCGCACTTGATCAACGGCTCCTATGTTCCCTCCATCGATGCCGTGCAGGAATTCAAGATTGAAACCACCCCTTACGCGGCGGATCTCGGGACTACTCCCGGCGCGCAGATCTTGCTCGTGACGAAAAGTGGCACGAATCAGTTCCATGGCGATGTCTACGAATTTCTTCGCAACAGCTCGCTGAACGCCTATAACTTCTTTGATAATCGGAGCCTGCCGGTTCCGGAGCTGAGGAAGAACCAGTTCGGAGGGACGCTCGGGGGGCCGGTGGTGAAAGATAAATTGTTCTTCTTTGGAAGTTACGAAGGACACCGAGAACGCATTGGCGAGACCTTTTTCGGAACCGTGCCCACCCGATTGATGAGACAAGGTATCTTTACGGAGGTCCCGGAGCTCATCTTTAATCCCTTCACCACCCAACCCTGCGCCAGTTGCCCTTCCGGGGTGTCCCGAACGCCCTTTGCGAATAACACCATTCCCGCCAATATGATCAGCACCGTGACGGCAACGTTTATGCAATCCCAATTTCCGCTGCCCACCAGCCCCGGCATTGCGAATAACTTTGCTGCCAACAAAGCGGATCGGAACACCCGTGACCAGACGAACGTCCGCATCGACGATACCCGGCCCAAGGACGCAATATTTGGCCGTTTCAGCTTCAATAACTCCAAATTGTACGCTGCGAAACAGACGTTCGGCGGCGGCGCGCTACCCGGCTTTGGAGACAATGATGTGGTCACCACCACCAACGTGACCGCGGCTGACACCCACACCTTGAGTCCCACCACGATCCTGCAAGGTCAAGTCTCTTTCCTGAGGATGTGGTATGACCTCCTTCCTGAACAGTTGGGCAACGACCTCAACTCCAAGCTGGGCATCATCGGCGTCATGCCCAACGAACCCTTCATAGCCAGTGTCGCCGGGATGACGAACCCCGGGTCGGACCCCTTTGTTCCGGAGTTCCGAGCAGACAACCAGTACTCTGATGTCGCCAAGCTGACCAAGGTCGCCGGCAAGCATACCTTGCACGTGGGAGGCGAGTACGATCGCTGGCAAGTGTTTATGAATGCGGCGCCAGCCTTCCCCCAAGGTGACTTCAGTTTTGACGGCTCTTTCACCAAAGACCCCAACGCCCCGTCTACTACGGGATTTGGTTTTGCCGATTTTCTGCTGGGTTATCCCGTGTTTGCACAAAGCCAGTCGGGTTATAGCGGGGGCTACATGTTCCGGACCAACTGGCGATGGTGGGTCAACGATGAGTGGCGGGCGACCTCCAACCTGACCCTGACGCTGGGGGTTCGCTGGGAGTACGACGGACCCTTTACGGAGAAGTATAACCATTTATCGAACTTCGATCCCTCTACCGGTCAGCTGGTGATTGCCGGCAAAAACGGCGTCTCCGCCTCAGCCAACGTTCAGCCGGACCTCGACAATTACGCCCCCCGCTTTGGCTTTGCTTATGCCATCCCCGGGCATCGAACTACCGTGCTCCGCGGCGGCTATGGAGTCTTCTATGACGTGATGCAGGAAAACTGTTGCGAGGGGACACGTACCAATCCGCCGTTCTCCACTTTTCCACAATACTTCGGAGGGAACACAACCAGGGAGATCCCCAGCGTGGCCATCCAGGATGCCTTGTCCCCGAACCGCGCCACGCCCGCAAAACCGTTCATACAAGGGCTGGACTTTCATTTGCAAAACGGATATCAGCAGCAAGCCTCCTTGGGAGTTCAGCATCAGTTTGGGGCCAGTTGGGTGGGGGAGATCGACTACAATTGGCAGAAAAACACCAAGTTCTTTGCCAGCCGGAACCTGGATGCGCCCTTCGCTCATGGTACGTTCATATTGCCGTACCCTCAATTCAGCGGTATCACCTATTTGACGAACCTTGAATACGGCAATTACCACGCCCTACTGGCGAGGTTGGAGAAGCGGTTTTCGCGGGGACTGACGGCTCTGTCCTCGTTTACCTGGTCCAAATACCTTGACAATATCACGGCGGGCGATGCGGCCGGCGCCCCGGGCGACCCCGGGTTCCAGAACGCTTACTGTTTCCGTTGCGATTACGGGCCCTCGGCCTCCGATTACGAGCGCCGCTTTGTGCAGAGTTTCGTCTATCTGCTCCCCTCGGCCAACCGCGGCGGAGCTTGGGCCAGGAATGTAATCGGCGGCTGGCAGGTTTCGGGTATCTTTACCTACCAGTCCGGCTTTCCCGTCACCCCTCTCATTTCCTTTGACAACAGCGAAACTCTCACCTTTGCCGACCGGCCCAATGTGGTGCCCGGAGTGGCGCGCTACCCGGCCGGCACCCATGATCCTTCCCGCTGGTTCAATCCGGCGGCTTTCGTCGTCGCGCCTCCGCTTCAATATGGCAACGCGGGAAAGGGGATTCTCCGGGGACCGAATTTGGTCGATCTGGATGCCGCGCTGATGAAGAATTTCCGCCTGTCGGAGAGGTTCGAACTGCAATTCCGCGCCGAGGGCTTTAACCTGGCCAATCACCCGAACTTCGCGGATCCCAATCCATTCGTCGATATTCCGTCAGTGGCGGGAAGTATTACGTCCACAACTACGACAGCCCGCCAAATCCAGTTCGCGCTGAAGCTCCTGTTTTAGGCCGGCGGGAGCGATGGGTGACCGAGTTTAATCTAGTGAAGGGGTGATCTTCATGAAGGGGCGGCGAATTGCGGAAGGGGTGCGAATCGTTATTTCTATTCTCCTCGGATTCGGCATCATGGCCACCCGCGCGGCCGGGAAACAGCCTGCCGACCGGCCGGAGCCGCCACATTGGTTTGCCGGAGATCCTCATGTCCATCGGGGCATTGGGTGCGGCCGTGCCAACGAAAAGGAGATGCTGGCTCCGCAGCAGCTTCTCGAGATGATGAAGGTGAACAACCTCGCGGTTATCTCCGTCCTCGCCGACGCCGGCAATGGTGAAATAAGGTATGCCGATCAGGACCTCGCCATGATCACCGGGCAGGATAATCCGGCTTCAACGCCCGAGCGGATCATCCACTGGGACGCTGAGTGGCACTATGATCCGGAAGGCGTGACGTTTCCAAGGAAGGTCATTGGAGGCCACTTGATTTTGCTTGGCCTGAAGCAGGGCGGGCGGCCATACGCCGAATATACGTTTCCCATCTTCGCTTGGGCCAAACAACAAGGCGGCATCGGGGGATTCGCACACCTGCAATACCTTCCCCTCGCTTTCTATCCGCCTCCCGACGGTATTCCTCAGTCGCTGGACTGCTGCGCGCCGCTCGAATATCCCGTGGAAACGGCTCTCGGAAGCTCCTCGTTCGTGATGGAGGACGTCCGCGGCAATGACAATGCGCTCGAAGCCTACTATCGGTTGTTGAATACCGGTTTTCGGCCTGGCCTCGCTGCCGCAACCGACTATTCGTGCAACGACAATGAGCCTCTGGGAACGCTGCTGACCTACGTGCGGATTCCGGATGGCAAGCTGACTTATAACCAGTGGATTGACGGGATCGCGCGAGGGCGAACCGTGGTCTCCCGCGATGCCCACAGGGAATTCTTGAGCCTGAAAGTGAATGAGACGGCCCAGCCGGGAGATGAGATCCGCTTGGAGCAGAAGGGCGCGGTGCGGGTGCGGATCGAGTGGCGGTCGGTGAACCCCGCTCTCGGCCGGATCGAGTTGGTCGAAAACGGCGCGGTGGTGGCGTCCGAGACGGCCGCGGCCGCTCCGGGTTCGCCGGCGGTGATGGAGACAACAGCGGATTTTCGTCAGAGCGGGTGGCTCGCAGCCCGCCGGATGGACTGGCAGGCTGGGCATCAGACGCAAACCGGGGCGGTATTCGTGATCGTCAAAGGCGCTCCGATTCGGGCCAGCGCCGACGATGCTCGGTTTTTCATCCACTGGATCGATAATCTGATCCGGCAAACTTCACCCGGCGGCCCGTGGAACCGGTATTTCACGAAGGATCTTGCGGCCGCGCAAGAGCGATATTGGAAGGCTCGGGCGGTCTTCGTGGAGAGAGCCCGGGAAGCCGAAATGCAGGCTCGGGAAGCGAACCGGCAAAATGCGGCGATGGAGGATGCCGCCCGCAAGAGGGAGCGCCGTTGAAGGTAAAAGCGAGGCGTATTCACGACGTCCGCAGAGAGTCGAGGGAGCAAGGCCTGCCGCGGCCCATGCTCCCCTCGAATCCCGCGTGGGCGAGGTCACGATGTTCTACAGAATTCCGTTCAAAGGGAGTCTGGCTGGGGCGGTGGTGAGCGTCGGTTTGGCGTTGGCCGCGCTCTGCAGGATTGGCGCCCTCGCTGCCTCGCCGGGCGCCGTTTTTAACGGCCACAAAGTGATTCTGGACAGCCAAGGCAAGATCATTCCGTGGTCGGGGCCGGCGGACAAGGCGTACGATCATTTTCTGCGGCTGCGCTGGGATTTCATCAAGACCAGAGTCCCCGCGTGCCCCGGTCCGCCCCCGCGATCCTCCTACCCGCAATACTACTTTTATTGTGCCTACTGGAGCCGGCACGGGGTATTGGAGCCCGACACGTGGATGAACGACGTGGGCGAAAAGCTCCCGAACTGGTTTGAATCGGCGCGCTTGTACTATGCCTACACCGGCGACCTCGCCGTGATGGCCATAGTGAAAAAGTTCATGGACTACACCCTGGCGCACGGGACGAGTCCTCCAAACTTCGCCTGGCCTAATTTCCCTTATACTGCCGCCAACGCCGGCGATCTGGAGTACCGGGGCTTTACCAGCGCCAAGAGGTTTTTCCCCCACGAGGTCCAGGTGGGGTATGCGGGCGATATGGGTTGGGCCTATTACCGGATGTATCTTTTCAGCGGCGACCGGCAATATCTGGCCGCCGCGCTCAGCGTGGCCGATACGCTGGCTCGTAAGGTGCGCGCCGGCAATGCCGCTCAGTCCGCCTGGCCGGACCGCGTCATTTTGGACACCGGCAAGGTGACCTCCCAATATGGAACCCACTGGACCCATAGTTACATGCTTTTCGACCAACTGATCAGGGCAAAGGTCGGCGATGTGAATGCCTATGAGGATGCCCGAGCCAAAGTGCGGGACTTCCTTCGGCAATATCCTCTGAAGACAGGCTACTGGGCCGACGGACATACGGATGTCTCCGTGTACGGTCCTACCTATAAGAGTAACACCGCCGCCAGCGACTTCACTTTGGCGCTTTTCGATTACCCCGAACTGGACCCCGACTGGCGCCAGGACGTCCCCCGGCTGATTCAGTGGACGGAAGACAACTTCGTATACCGCTCGGCCCCTGGCGAGCCGGCCACTCAATGGGGAGCTAACGTCGTGGGGGAGCAGGATTCGTTCCTGGCCAAGATGGATTATCAGACGGCCCGTTACGCGGCGGAGTGTGCCCGCTGGTATGCGGTTTCGGGCGATCCCGCCTATAAGGAAAAGGCCTACCGGTCGCTCAACTGGGTGACTTACTGCAACAAGCCGGACGGAGAGGGAATCGAAAGCCCGGTAAGCCAAGGCATTTCCAACTGGTGGTCGGACCTCTACGGCGAGTGTCCGCGGATGTTCTATCCGGCCTTGGCGGCGGTTCCCGAATGGGCTCCGCCGGGGGAAAACCACATTCTGTATTCCGATTCGGTGCTGACGGGGGTTGTTTACGCCGCCGGAAAGGTGCAATACACAGCCACTCAGGAGCCGGGTACGGAATATCTGCGCCTCGCCTTTCGCCCGCGCCGGGTCCGCTTGAACGGCGTGAACCTGTCTTTGCGATCGGATTTGAATGCGGAAGGCTATACCGAGAGGGATCTCGGGCATGGAGATTGCGCCGTTAGTATTAAGAGAACGTATCGGGGTCGGGTCGCCATCGAATGAACGCGCCGAAGGGCCGAGGTGTTGCTCATGATGGACTCAGCGGGCCAAGACCCCCGGGCGACCAACGCCGCCGGCCACGGGCGTTGAACCGCGGAGAAGGCTCGTTCGAGGAGAAACGGCCAATCAGGTGTCCCACTGCACCCGGTAGACGGAGTAGTTGTCGGCCTCGAAGATCCACTGTCGTCCGGACGCACGCGAGGGAACGGGACGGCCGGCTGCGTCGCTGACCAAGAATCTTCGCGGCGGGGAACCGTTCGAAAAGGTGAGGATGGCCTGAAGGGTTCGCCCATCACCGCGGCGATACTGCAAGTCGAACATCTGCTGCCGATAGCGAATATTGCGAAGCCCGAACCCGTGCCCCTCGCCGAGCAACGCTTCTGGAAGGGCGGGGCTGAGGGTAAACCAGAAATGCCCGGGTTCATTCCCTTCTCGGAATCCGAACAGGCTGCGGATGATATGGGCGGGCAGCGTGGCGCCCCAGCCGTAGCCTTCTCCGCCCCGTGCGCCCTCGAGACCCCACACTTCACAGCTGACTCCGGGCCATCCCAGCCTCGGACCGGGGGAGGCTTGGCGCCGATCCATCGAGCGGTAGACACGATCAGCGATCCCATAGAGCACTCGTGACAGCAGCTGGCGCTCACCGGCGACCCACAGGGACTCGGCATAAGCGAGGACGTGGGGCGGCCACTCCAGCCAATACCGGCTGTCGGATTCGTAAGCCCGCATCGCCGGAATCATGGCGCGAACTTGTTCCGGGGTAGCGACCCGGCACATGACCGGGCCGACCTGGGTCACTTCACGGCGGCCCGGAATGACGATGGGCTTGCCGGAGCGCGCGTCCACGTCGTAGAACCAGTCTCGGTACCACAGCCGGCGGGTCTTTTCGGCGTAGGTCGAGGCCACGCGAGCCCAGCGCTCGGCTTCAGCCGACTTTCCCAACAGCCGCGAGTAGTGTTCCACGCTGCGCGCGGCGTGAGACATCGCCGCCTGAAGCTCGGCGACGCGGACAAAATCAATCAATTCTCCGCCCGTCGGCTGCCGCAGCAGAAAGCGGCTGGATGCGTCCATGCCCGATTCCCAACTGCACTTGGCGATCACCCAGCCATCACCGTCGGTACGATGCTGGAGCGTCCAATCGAGGTGGGCGATGAGAAAAGGATAGAGCTGCTCCAGCCACACCCGGTCCGCCGTCCTGAGGAACACCGACTCGAGGCAGTAAAAGGGATAGCACCACTGCAGCGACGTGCCGCATTCGCTGCCGTCGGCGGCCACCATGTTCATAGTGCCGTCTTCCCGCATGCACGGCACATTCGGGGCCAGCGCATCTTGAAACTGGCCGAGCAGCACGGCTTTCGCGGTTTCAGGATCGGCGTAAGCGAGCGTCCACATGTCGATGGAGGTTTCGGCGAGGACATTGCGAGGAGCCTGAATCTGCATGGCATCCCAGCGATGTCGGTAGAGTCCGAGGGGCTGGCGAACCATCGTCCGCAGGGTTTCGAAGTCGTATACCCAGGAGTTCCTCCAGTGCTCGGGGAAATCGCCCTCGAGGCGTGGCGCCGAGCTCCAGAAGCGATCGTCGTCGTTTCGCTTTTCCAAAAAGACCGAAGCGGCGGCCGGCCGCGCCGCGCGGGCACTCTCGATGGCGGCCTGCCGGTTGGGGGCTCGGCTCAAAAACACGTGGCACGAGGCCGTTCGCCCGCTCGGGACGCGGAGCGCCCAGGCGGCCGCGGCGAGCAGAGGATCGGGGTAGTAGGCGCTGGCCGCCTTCAATCCCCCGGACGGCTGGGACATCCAATTTTTGAGAGCCGCTTCGGAGGCGGCCACACAGCCGGCAGCGGCCGGTAAGTCGGCGGTCAGAGCGAACACCGGACCCGCGGCGAACGGACGCAGCACGCTGCAGCCACGGTCTGGGTCGTAGAGCCCGGCGATGCCGTCTCGACCCCACCACGGCGACGGGCCGAGCTCGAGTCGCTGAACGGCGAACACGGTCGGTGCGGCCTCGGAATCGGAGTCGTTGCGGAAGGTCAGCCCGCAGGCCAGGGTGCGCTCGTCGAACTGGAAAAACGCGGCCGAGATGTCGAGGGGCGGCAGCCTGAGGCTGAGCGTCAAAATGCTCTTCGAGTGATGCGAAGCGCTGACGGCGATGCCGGCGCCGGTGAAGTCGTCCTCATCGTAATAGACCTTGCCGCCGATGCCCAGCCCGAGGCGAAGAATCGAGCGGTAGACGGAATTCTTGTCGTAATCGAAGTACCCGCCGGGCCCGGCGGGGTAGTAGAGCCCCATTCCAAGGGGTGGGACGGATCGGAAGATGCCGCTGGGGTGGAGCGCCCAGGAATGGTAAGGATTATCCAGGTAGCCGAACGGCGTGTAGGAGCCCGCCGGGAAGCCGTTGCCGGCAGTCGGCGTTGGGGCCGGGCCAGCCGGCGCGGTCATGACCGCGCCCGGCGCCAGAGCCTTCTCGCCTACCCAGGGTAGGGCTGAACTGGCAGCCATCAGTGCCTTCGAGAATTCGCGTCGAGTCATGAAACTGAGCTCCGAGCGAGGCGGTGACCGCCCACCAGCCGGCGCGCGGCCGGATCGCTGCGCAGCGGCAACCTCCGCCACGGTCGGCTCTGGCCGGCGCGAAACATCCTGGCCGTCTGGCTAGAACACCAATCTCAAACCCAACTGAAGCTCGCGCGGGTTATAGGTGCTGGTCGCCTTGCCAAAAGTGGTGCCGGCGTCCGCCAAGTTGGAGTCCACGCCGCTGAGATTCACGCGGTTGAAAAGGTTGAAGGCGTCGGCGCGGACTTGCAGCTTGAAGCGGTCGCGATACATGTTGAGCGTCTTGCGCAAGGCCAGGTCTGTGCTGGCGAAGCCCGGGCCAATGTAAACGTTACGGCCCAAACTGCCGTCGGTGCCGAGCGGTGGAGCGGGAAACGCGCTGGCCGGGAAGACGCCCTGGATAAACTTGCTGTTATTCGGGTTCGTGATGCGCAGCCCGAAGCTCGGGGCGTTCGGCCGGTCGTTGGTGGTGCCGTCGGCGTTCCAATCGCATCCTGCCGCCGGATTGGCGAAGTTAAAGCTGCTTCCGCAGAAGACATTGAACGGAGCGCCGGACTGCAGCAGCAGCAAGGGAGTCACTTCCCAGCCGCCGGCCACGGCTTGCGCGAAGCGATTGGAGCCGGCGAGCCGCGGCAGAGCCCAGGTGCCGTAAGCGACGAATTTCTGAGCATGGTGGAAATTGGCGAGCCCGCGCTCGAGATAGCGATGCTGCACGTCCACGGGATCGTTGCCGTCGACGGAGGTGTCATCGATGGTTTTGCTCCACGTGTATACGGCGTTCAAGCTGACGTTGTCCGACATGCGGTGCTCGACCTGGAACGAGAGAGCGTCAAAGGCGGAATTGGCCTGGGACTGCAGGTAGCTGATATTGGCGAAGCTCTGGTTGTAACCGTGGAACGTCCCATTTGTCAGCAGATCGCCGGCGAAGCGGTTGATGTTGTTGATCCAGGCGAGGTGGCGAGCCGCCGAACCCAAATCATCGATCTCGAGCATCCAGTTGCTGGTCAACTGATACTGTACCCCCTGGAACCAGTTTAGGACATAAGGAATCTGAAAATTGGGATCGACCGCGGTCACCCCGACCCGTGCGCCCCGGATGCCGTTGTGGGAGTCCAGGCCGGTGGCGAAGGCGGGATTGTTGGGAAATCCGAAATTCGGTCCGGGCCCGCCGATGGAATAGACGATCGGGGTGTTGAAGATGGGTCCGGCCGACACATTCGCGAGCAGCGGCGGATTGGTGGCGAGACTCTCCCAGTCGCCGTTGGGAACGCGATCGTAAGTCACGCCGAAGCCGCCGCGCAGGACCAGCTTGCTCTTGGGGTTCCAAGAGTAACCGAAGCGGGGAGCGAAGTTGAAGTTGGAGCTCTTCCAGGGGTCCGGACTCAGTTGCATGCTGCCGTTGGCAATGCGTTGGGCCAGGCTCGTGCCGCTGCCGAAGATGAAGTTGGCGAATGTACCGAAGTTTTCCGTGGGATGGTGGTAATCCTCCCAGCGGAGGCCGAGGTTCAGGGTGAGCCGGGGACCGACCTTGTAATCATCCTGGATGAACGCCGCCGACTCGAACGTCCGCTCCTGGTAATCGGCGCCCTTGGCCGTGCCGGTTTTGGGGTCCACACTTAGGTTTTCGGCAATAGGCTGGTCGATGGCAAAATCCAAGATGTTCTGGAAGGTGTAAGCCGGCTTCGACACCGAGGAAAAATCGTCATGGCCGCGACGGAACTCGACGCCCACCTTCAGGTTGTGCTTGCCCTGATACTTGGTGAGAATGTCTTTCCATTCGTAGTTCATCTGGAAGAAACCGAACGGGATGCTGGAAAAGATCCCGAAGCCGGCCACTCCGTCGTTGAGGCTGATTTGGGGGACGCTCGGGTTCCTCCCCGGCACGAATGAGCCGGTGCGGGAAAACCCGAACTTCGCTTCGTTCATCATCGTGGGCGAGATGATGTGGGTCTCGTCGATGTTGAAGAAGCTGTCGCCTTCGGGGAAGTTGAAGCCGAAGGCTGGGCGCGTGCTCGGGTTCTCGGCGAGGATTCGAGTTTGCATAAAGCTGGTGTAAAAGCGGTCTTTCTCGCTGAAGTTGTAATCGAACCGGCCGAGGTAGTGGTCGCCGTCGTCGAACAGCGGCACGGCGTAGACGGTGGTGCCGACGACCGGCAAGCTCGTTGGGAATTGCGACGCCTTGGCGAAGAATCCGTCGCCGTATTGGCCGGCGGTCACAAAATTGGCACTCGCATAATGGACGGGCGGATAGAGCTGGAACAGCCGGGCGGACAAGTTCGCCGGGTAGGTACTCTCGACGTAGTTGGCAAAAGCCTGGGTCTCGACCGTGGACACGACGGCGGGATTGCCGGTCGTGGCGGACGGCCCGCCCCGCTGGCGCAAGCCCGCGTACGAGCCGAAGAAGAACGCTTTATTTTTTCTGATCGGGCCGCCCAGGGAGCCGCCGAACAGGTTTTTGTCGAAGCGGGGCTTGTAGGCCTTGCCGCTCGGGCCGGCCGGGGAAGTATTGGAGAAGAAGCTGTTGGCGTTCAGACGCGCCGTGATGCCGTCATAGTAGGCGTCCCCGTGGAGCTCGTTCGTGCCGCTTTTGGTGGTGGCATCCAGCTGGAAGCCGCCGCTGCGCCCGTGCTCGGCGGAAAAGTTGTTGGTGGTCACGTGCAGCTCGGCCAGATCGTCAAGGCTGGGGGCGATATTCATGGTGCCGCCATTGGGGGTTTCGGTGACGGTCGTCCCGTCAATCTGATAGTTGTTGGATGAAACCCGCAGACCGTTGGCGTTTACCGCAGCGCTGTCGGCGACGCTGAAGATATCGCTGTTGCCCGGGGTGACGCCGGTGACTCCCGGTAGCAGTTGGATGGCGGTCAGGGGATTCTCGCCTTCAATCGGCAAATTTTCGAGCGCCCGGCGGCCGAGGTCTTCGGAAAGACGCGCCTGCTCCGTGTTCAGCAGCGGAGCCGTGACGCTCACCGTCACGGTTTGCTTGAGGTTGCCGACATTGAGCGTCAGGTTGACCCCCTTGAGCTCCTCCGTGTGCAGGACTAGCTCGGCCGTCTGCGCTTTGGCGAAGCCGGGCTTTTCGGCGCTCAAAACGTAGGTGCCCGACGGAAGGTTGGTGATGTAGTAGACGCCGGCTTCGTTTGACACGGCCGTGTAGGAGATTCCGCTCGCGGTGTTCTGTGCGGTGACCTTAACCCCGGGCACCGCCGCGCCACTGGAGTCGGAAACGACTCCTTCGAAACCGGCGTTGTACTGGGCCTGCGCAGGCCTCGTTGCTCCGAGGACGGCGAGGATCAGGACGAGCAGAGTTCCGGCAAAAGCCTTGTGCATGGTTCCTCCTTCTTATTTCTCGGCGCCCGCCGACGCGTTGGCGGGGTAGTGACTGGGCGGCCCCGGCGTCATATCGGCGGCTTGGGCGGCGAGTAGGGACTGCCCGACGGCCTCGATGCGTTGAATCTCTTGGCGATGCTCGCGGTCGACCTGGAGGATCTCCGCCATGCCCTCCTGTCGGCGACCTTCGCGGAGATAAGTTCGGCCCAGCAAATAGCGGGCGCTGCTGAAGCTGCGGTCAGCTTTGAGGGCCGCTTGGGCTTCGCGTTCTGCTGCCGCAAAATGGCCCGCGTCGTATTCCATCCGCGCCAGATCGTAGTGCGAGTGCGGGAAGTCCGGATTTAAACGGATGGATTCAATCAGTTCCGACCGGATCCGCGCCGCGACCGACCGCATCTGGGGCTGGCTGAGCTCCTGGCGGTGTTGCCGCAGGAGGAGCCCGGCGTAAAGATAATGAACCAGGTAGCTGTTTGGGCAGTCGTGCAGGGCTGCCTCGGCGGCGCGCAAAGGTGCCTGATAGGAAGCGTCGACCATGGTGTCGGCGATTATGAGCGTGGTGTGGCCGAGTGGATTGCCAGGCTGGACGGCCACGGCCGCCTCGAGGATCGGAACGGCTTCCTTCTCGCGCCCGCTCAGCGCTAGCACCGTGCCGAGCTGAACTTTCACCGGGTACGTGTCAGAGACGAAACGTAAGCCTTCGCGGAGTGTTTGTTCCGCTTCTTCAAAACGCCGGTGCTCGGCGTAAAGCCACGACAATTGCAGGTAGGGCTGGTTGTCGGCGGGATTGGCTAGGATCGCCCGGCGGTACGACTCGACCGCCTCGGTGGGGTGGTGGTTCTGCTGTTCGATCCACCCGAGTAAGTCATAGAGCGGCGCTTGGTCCTTCGCGGGGGGGAGCGCGCTCTCGAGCGTTCGGACCGCGGAATCCGGCTGCCCAGCTGCCCACTGCGCCCGCGCCAGGGCGAGCTCCAGCTTCTCGTCGCCGGGAGAATGCCGCAGGGCGAACGCGAGCTGAACCGCTGCGTCGCGCCCATCGTCGAGAGCGAGCAGGGCCAGCCCTACGGCAGCCTGACTTTGGGCATCCAGCGCGGCGTTCCCGATTAGGCGGCGATAATCGGCGCGTGCGGCCTCGCGTTCGCCGGCATCTTCTTCCGCCCGGGCGAGCCACAGCCGGACGCTGGGGTCGTGAGGGGCGAGCTGCAAGGATCGCCGAAGGGGTGCGACGGCCTCCGCCGCCCGCCCCGCCGCGGCCATCGCCAGTCCCAGAAAACGCCATGCGAGGGCGTCGGTCGGCCCCAGTCGTGTGGCTTCGGTGAGGGCACGTGCGGCTTCAAGAAATCGGCCTTGCTGGTATTCCAGTAGACCCAGGTTCTTGTGCGCGGCTGCCAGCCGGGGATCGAGCTGGATGGCACGTCGGTATTCTTGGGCTGCCTTCGAAGGTTCATTGAGCGCGAACCACGTATTGCCCAAGGCATTGGCCACGCGGGCGTCACGCGAGCGGAGTTCCGCCGCTTGTTCGAAATACTGCAGAGCTTCCGCCGTTCGTCCCTGCTGGAACGCTTTCAGTCCGAGAAGGTAAGGATCGGCGGCCACGCCGGGCTTAGCGGTGGCTCTGTTTACGGCCCCCAAGCCCAGCGAGAACGCCGCCAGCCCGGCCGCCGCGCCCGCGGCAATCAGCCTCACTCTCCGGGACCAGCCACGTCCCTCGCGGCGGAACGGGAACTCTTTCATGTGGGGGCCCTCCCAGCAAAAAACGCCAAAGTATCAAAGCGCTTTAAGCAGGAAGCCATCCTACTCGCGCCCGCCTGCGCTGTCAACAGCATTTTTACATTAGGCTTGGAGAGTCGATTTCTGGCCTTTGACGGCCGAGTGTGAGCTATAATGGTCGAGCCCCGGCGCGAGAGCTGGACGGCAGCGCCTCGGGCCGCTTAGGGCAATTTGGTCTAAGCGCTTAACTCTACGGTGCGGGGAGGGACTTCGGTGGAGGCGCTCTTAGCCGTACCATGGGAGGAGAGCGGTCGGGAGGGGTGCCCAGTTGGCAAGAATCTATGACGTGGCCGCGCTCGCCGGTGTCTCGACGGCGACTGTGTCGGCGGTGGTGAACGGCCAGAACACGGTTGAGGCCAAGACCCGGCGTCGGGTGCTGGCGGCGATCAAAAGACTTCACTACCAGCCGAACCTGTACGCGAGCAACCTGGCGCGGGGCACGACGCGGCTGCTGGGGCTGATCGTGTCGGACATCGTCAACCCTTTTTTTGCAGAGATTGCTTATGCCATTCGCGAGCAAGCTCACGCTCGCGGGTACGAAGTCTCGGTCGGGTCGACGCAGTTTTCGCGCGAGGATCTGGTAGCGGCGGTCAAGCGCATGATCGGGCTACGCGTTTCCGGCCTGGCGATCATGACCACGGAGATGAACCCCCAGATCCTTGAGATCCTGCGGGAACACCGAACGCCGGCGGTTTTTGAAGACGTCGGCACGGTGGATGCGACGTTCAGCAATATCCGGATCGACTACGAAGGGGGGATTTTCAAAGCGGTCAAGTACCTGGTCGATCTGGGGCACAAGCGAATCCTGTTTGTGCGCAGCTATCCGGACGTCGAGCGGCAGGGGAGTTCCTTCCTCTCTCTCCGCCTGCGCACCCTGGCATTTCAAAAAGCGGTCCGGCAGTTCCGGTCTGAAGGCATCCAGTCTGAGATTGTCACCTGTCCCGGTCCCGGGCCCCGAGCCGGACAACAGGCGATCCATCGCGCCCTCGACCAGCTGAGATTCAGCGCGGCCATCGCCATCGCCGACCCGGTCGCGCTCGGCGTCCTCCGCGGCCTTCACCAGCGCGGCGTGCGCGTGCCTCAGGACGTGTCGCTGATCGGGTTCGACAACAGTTACTTGTGCGAGTACCTGTGTCCGCCGCTGACCAGCGTTAACATTCCCCGCGCTAAACTGGCGGAGATGGTGGTCGATTGCCTGGTCCGGAACGTCGAGAACAAAGAGCCGGGTCGCGAGTTGCAGCTCGAGACGGACCTCATTGTTCGGGAATCCACCTCGCGCATGGCCGAAGGCAGAAAATCGCGAGTGCGGTTCCGCTAGCCTAGGCTCGCGCAAGCACGGCGATGGCACAGAATAGCAACCCGATCCCGACGAACAGCTCGAGGTGGGTTCGCCCCGAAGTGTGCTTCCACTCCCGGCTCGCCAGCCCCATACTGTTTCCCGAGAGAATGAAGGAAGCCATGTAGATTGCCCAGGCCACGTTCTCTGGGGGATGGCCCTGGCGGCTGGCGCCCAAGCCGTACAGCAATACGGCGCCGAACCCCAATGCGCCCATAACATGCGCCAGCATCCAGTTTCTCGCGGCGTGGGGCCCCAAGAAATCGCCCACGGTGCCTGAGCGTACCGCGCCGTAAAGGCCGCCAGCGAGGACTACCAGAGCCGAGCCGATATAGACGGGAATCCAGACGATGAGGGGCGCCACAACCGGGGACACTCCGCTCCGTAACAGGACGTTGACCAGGTCCTTCCCATCAGCCAGCGCCAGGCCCATACCGGCGGAAAACACCCCCGCCAACAACGCCAGGGTTAACGAGACTCCATAGGAAAGGGCGCCGATCGGCACCGTCAGCGCATGAGGCGGCGCCGCGGGCGAAACCTCTCGCGCGCGGCGCCCGGCGGCCCGCGCCACCGCCACGGTGCCGGCTATACACAGTCCCAAACCCGCGATGAAGCTGAGCCAGTCAGTGGGCCGGGCGCGCAGTCCCATCCACATCGGGAGCAAGGCGCCGCACACTGTGGTCACACTGAACAGAACCGAGTAAGTGAATGAGATTCCCAGCCGCACCAGGCTGATTCCGTAGCCGATGCCGCCGAGGCCCCACGTCATGCCCATCACCAACAGCCTGAGGTAACGCTGCGGGGGCACGCCCGCCATCGTGTCGCGGAAAAGGGGCCAGAGCAGCAACAGTGTGAGCAGCGGGAAGCTGAGGTTCGAGGTCAGCGCCTGGCCGACCCAGACGTGCTCCCAGCGCCAGCCGCGGAAATACCTCATGGGCCATGCAAAGGATGCACCGGCGACGCCGGCCAAAACCAGCGCGGCGATGGCGGTCACAGATGATTCGAGAATCACTTGAGCGTAGAACGAAACGGGGGACCGGGCGGCTTCAGCCGCGCCGCGTCCCAAGGCCTCACCGGGCGTCAACCACACAGCGGAATCCTATCGTGCCGGAGCGATCCACGCTAGGCGCCATCAGCAGATATTTTCCGTGCTGATCCAGACGGTAAGCCGCGGGGAAGTACCAGAGGGACCCCTGGGGCTGGTAGTAACTGCCCCCGCGCAAAACGGCGAAGCGCGTGTGCGTATCCTCGAACTCGTCCGTCCATTGCCACACATTGCCCACCAAGTCCGCCACGCCGAAGGGACTGGCTCCTGGCGGATGCGCGGTGACGTCATCAGGGCCGCGCAGCTTCCGCCCCTTGTCCGGCAGCGGCACCGCCGCGACGTTCCAGACATCGCCCCAGGGGTAAAGGCGTGCGTCTCGACCCTGGGCGGCATACTGCCACTCCCACTCGTGCGGAAGCCGCTTGCCGGCCCAGCGCGCATAGGCGCGAGCATCCTCGAGCGAGACCCAGGTGACGGGTTTCGCTGCCCATTCTTGCGGATAGGTGCCCTCTCGCCAGTCGCGCAAAAAGTTTTGATCGTCGCGCGGATGGTAATGCGTGGCCCTCAGAAATTGCCTGAATTCCGCGTTGGTGACGGGATAGCGGTCAATGTAGAAGGGCCGAATGGTCAAACGATGATCATGGTGGCGGCGCGGTGAATCCTCCCACGGATACTGGACGTCGACGCCCGCCTGATCCCCTCCGGCAACTTCTACCCCCTCCACCTTGAAGTCAAAAGCGCCTCCCGGAATGAAAATCATTCCCGGCGGAGCGTCACGCGCGGGCGGCGTGGAGGGCGTCTCGATCATGTGCTGGGGAAGGAAGGCCCACTGGTCGGCGTAATCAGCCAATCTAGTGCGGGCGCGCCAATGCATTTCGGCCAGGAGGGCCCGCAGCGACCCGGAGAGCGGATGCGCCGCTGTGGCCAGCACGGCGCCAAAGCCCCGTGCTTCCAGGTCAAAGGCCAGCGTGGCGACTGACGGCCTCCGGGCATCGAACTCCGGACGGAGCTCGCCGCCGTGCCACAAGTCGTAGTACCGGGTTCCAGGCTGAAAGGGAACTTGCAGCTCGCTTCCGGTAAGGTCGTACTCGTTCCGATTAATTATCGTCCAGAGGGTTTGCTGTTCGCCGGGAAACTTGCTGGCGAAAACTCCGTACTGGAGAGTCGGAGTGTGCGGCTCCCAGCGCGGGCTAACCAGCAGGTTAGCCAAGGCCCGCTCGATTCTCATGATCCGCCGGAGGGCCTCCCGTTCGCGTGGCGTGAATCCGTTGTGGAATCCAATCACGTCCTCCTGGTCCGCGTAGCCGGCGCCGTTGAAGAAGGCGGCCTGGAGCCCGTCCAGGTGCTGACGACCACCGCTCGTGACCACCGGCATATGGCGGTGTTCCAGCCACTTGTACCGGCTGATCATGGGAACAAAAGGAAAGCTCCAGTAACCCCAAGTCATTGCATTCCAGGCCAGCGCTTCGTCGGGCGGCAGGCCTTCCGGTTGCAGGGCCAGGGGGTGCCCGAGGCGGTCAGCAGCGTCGCGAAACGCGCGCGGGACCCCGTCGAGCGTGTCGCCGAGCAGACCGTCGGCCCCGATGGCCGCCATCAGCCGCGCCTGCGCCGTCCAGTGCGGAACTCCCTCCTCCCGCGTGCCCTCGTCCCAAGGCGTTTCAGGAAACAGAACTCTCACACCGCGCCGGTGAAAGTCCGCCACCATCCGCCTGACCCCGCGGATTCCGCCCGGCAGGTCGCGCAGCCGGTCGTACTGGTTGCGGTCATCAACGCCAAGGTTCGGATACGTGTCCCACACTAAAACGCTATCCACTCCGCCAAACTCCTGATTCAGTCCGTCAAGGTAGCGGTCGACCGTGTACCGGCCCGCGAGCGGGTCGTAGAAGTTGCGCTCCTCGATCATCATCTGCACGCAGACGAAGTTGCGCTGCGTCCACTTGAGCTCGGGCCGTGTGTATTCAGACCCGTCGTATCCTATGCGGATCAGCCGCTCGCGGCGCCAGTGCTCGACGTCGGCCAGCCAAGCCTTGAAATCCGCGGGCGAGTTGGGACCGGGGATCTGGGCGTCGGCGGCCGGATAAGCGGTGTCCTGGGCGGCGAGTCTTCCCCAGGCAAAAATCACCACGAGGCCGGCCGCAAGACACAACCGATGGGTCGGCTGGAGCACCGCTCATAGTAGCACGGATTTTGAAGGGGCACGCCGGCAGCTGATCGGGCAGGCTCTCACGGAAAGCATCCTGCTCGCCGTCGCCCGGACCAGCGCCGGTATTCGGGTGGCGGTAGCGGCCGCGCGGTTCCTGCTGCGGCTGGCCTTCCAGAACGCGCACTTTTGCCCATCGGCCCCGTACCCTCGCCCATGGCATGGGCGTTTTCTTTCGGATTGGCCTTGGTGACGGGAGTCATCGTTGGCTCGGCTCCCGCCTGGTGGGCCACGCGCGCGGACCCCGCTGAGGCGCTGCGCGGGTCGGGCCACAGCACAGGCCATCGTTCCTCGCATACCCGCATGACGCTACTGGTGGTGCAGGCTACGCTCTCGGTTGTCTTGGTCGCGGGTGCCACGATGCTGGCGCGAAGTCTGAACCAGCTCGAGCATCAAGACTTCGGTTATCAGGTCGACGGGCGCGTTCTCGTGGAGTGGCTGAATCCGCCGGCCGATTACACGGAGCCCCGGTTGGCGGCGCTTTACCGTGAGCTGGAAGCGCGGCTCAATCGCCTGCCCAGGGTGCGGGGCGGCGGCCTGGCACTCTACAATCCGCTCACTGACAACTGGGGCGAACTGATTGTGGTGGCCGGTCATCCGTCCCCGAAACTGAGTGAAGAAGCGGACGCCTCTTGGGATCGTGTCAGCGCCAACGACCGTGAGAACTTCGGCATCACTCTCCTGCGCGGACGCTACTTTACCTCCGCCGACAACGAAACCTCGGAGCCGGTGGCCATCGTCAGCCAAGCCTTCGTCCGGCGCTTTTTTCAAGCCGGGTGAAGATCCGCTCAATCAGCACTTCGGCCTCGATTTGCTGGAGAACGCCGGTAGGTTTCGGATTGTCGGTGTGGTGCGCGACGCCAAGTTTGCGGGCTGGGGACTGGACAAGCCGGCGCGCCCGATGTTTTGCGTCCCCTTGGTTCAGAATGTACGGTACACGAAAGGCGGGTTTCAGAAGCTGGAGTCGGCCTCGCACCGTGTCCGCGGTACCATGCTGGTCACGAACACGCCGGCGGCCCAGCTCGAACCGATGCTGAAGGGAACGCTGGCGGACGTCGATCCCGACCTGACGATGCTGAGCCTTCGAACGATGCGGGAGCAAATTAGCCTCTCCTTCGATCAGGAGCGCGCCGTATCCAGCCTCGCGGACCTGTCTGGGATCCTCGCCCTCGGGCTCGCTGCCGTGGGACTGTACGGCCTCACCGCTTACGAGGTGGCACAGAGAACGAATGAAATCGGCATTCGGATGGCCCTGGGCGCTGATCGGGCCAGAGTGATCCAACTGGTGCTGCTCGGAGCGCCCAAGAACGTGGCGCTGGGGTTGGCGCTCGGCTGCCGCTCGCCGTCGGCGCCGGACGCCTGGTGTCAGCCCGACTCTATGGCGTCTCCAGTTGGGATCCGTTCGCGGTGAGCCTGGCTGCCGGGGCGCTGGCCATCTGCGGCTTCTTAGCGGCCGTTACACCGGCGCTCCGCGCGGCGCCGATCTCGCCCATGAACGCGCTGAGGACTCCGTAGGGGCGCTCTGAAGAGGCAAAAAACCTCGCCCACTCTGTCGTTGGTCCGAAAAGGGCCCGGATCGCCGAAGGGAACATCGGGGTCGCCGATGCGAGGGTCGCCAGCCTGTCGGGCGCTTCGATTGCTCCAGGATCATAGGCGGAGCGCTCTTTGATATGGCGGGCTCCGTGAGGCGAACAGCCGGGAAGCGGCTTCTAGGATCCGCTCGGCTGAAACAATCGCGGTACGAAAGTCACCAGGTTGCGCCGCCAGACCATCCACGTGTGCAGGCCGGGCGTCTCAATGGCGGTAAAGTGGACGCCCTTCGAGGCGAGCCAGTCTCGCAGTTTGCGGTTCGCCGCGATGAGCCGGTCTTCCGTGCCGCAGGCCACCCAGAGCAGGCGGAGCTCCGAGTTGGCCTTGGAATCGAGCGAAGGGAATTCCGAGTCGAAATTCTCTCCGAGGCCGCCGGCGCTGAACGATCCGATCCACGAGAAACGGTCAAGGGCGTTGAGGCCGACGTATAAAGCCTCGGCCCCACCCATGGAAAGGCCGGCAATGGCGCGGGCGCTGCGGTCGCCGGATGCCCGATAAGCCCGCTCGACTTGGGGCATCACTTCGGTGAAGAGCGCGGCGCGGAACTTGTCCAGGTTGCGCCGTACCAGGTCGGCATGCTGGAACGCGGCAAAACCCTGGGCCAGAATCTCCGGTTCTCCGTAACCGAGCGGCATCACCACGATCATGGGCCTGGCCGCGCCTTGTGCGATTAAGTTGTCCAGGATGATCGGGGCCCGGCCCACCGCGATCCAGGCGCTCGCATCATCGCTGTAACCGTGCAAGAGGTAAAGGACCGGGTAAGGTGTTGAGGCTTCCGGATTGTAATCGGGCGGCGTATAAACGAAGTAATCCCGGTCATCGCCCACCACGCTCGAGTGGTAGAAGTGATGATGGACCACGCCATGCGGCACAGCTCGTATCTCCCACGGCAGCGACGGGTCGGTCACGTGCACCAGACTCTGAGGATTGAGCAGGCTCGGCTTGATGAGAGGGTTCGAGGGATCGATCAGAGCCACACCGTCGGCGACGAACGAATAACCATAAATGTCGGGCTCGAGCGGCTCGGTGGTCAGGCTCCAAACCCCTTGGTTGTCTTTTCGCATCGGCAGGGCCTGATGGGCGCCTTCCCGGACCCACAGCACTTCTTTGGCGTTGGGATCGCGGAAGCGAAACGTCACGCGATGGTCCGCATGGACCTCCGGCGAGGCGATACGGGCCGGAGGAGTCGATGGCGGCACCGACTTCTGCTGCGCCCGCAGGCCGGCGGCAAAGACGAACAAAGTCGAAAGGGAAACCGGAAGCATGAGTCTCACGGTTCGGGCAGAGTCCTTTCTCGCCTGAAGTGCCGGCGCTAACTTCAGCGTTCGCGGCCGGCTGCAAGCGAGTATATACCACCCCGTCGCCGTCCGGTTTGCGGGGGCTTGGGGGGGTGAACCGGCGGAGTGTGAGCGGGCGTTTACGGTTAGGGTGTGGGAGGGTAAACTGAAGGCTGCGGATGGCGCTTTCGGGCCGTCATGGCGGGTGAGGAGAGTGGCCTTTATTCTATGCCTTACCGAATCTTCGCGACTTGCGATGTCGGAAAAGACGCTCTGGATGTGCTGCGTCAGCGGGGGTATGAAGTGGAAGTTTACGACCGCCTCGAACCGCCGCCCAAGAGTTTGATTATTGAGAAGGTGCGTTCCGGGGTCGACGGCCTCATCACCACGTTACGCGACTCGATCGACGCCGAAGTCTTCGAGGCCGGGCGGGGAACGCTCAAGGTGGTGGCGCAAGACGCGGTGGGCTTTGATAATATCGACCGGGCCGCTGCCAATCGGTATCAGATTCCTTTCACCCACACACCGGACGTGCTGACCGACGCCACGGCCGAGTTCGCGCTGTTGATCCTGGGGTGCGTGGCGCGCAAACTTTACCCGAGCGAGCGCCTGGTCCGCGAGAACCGCTGGGGGGCGTGGCACCCGTACTTGCCTTTCCTCGGCGATGAGGTGACGGGGAAGGTCATCGCCGTGATCGGCACGGGAAGAATCGGACGCGCCTTCATCAAAAAGGCCGTGGGTTTCGACGTGGATTTTCTGTGCTACCAGCCGCAACATCGCGACGAGGAGTTCGCGGGCAAAATTCAGGATGCCATGAACCTGCGTTTCCGGCTGGGCCTGTCGGCGGCGCGCTGCACGATCCGCTACGTTGCACTGGAGGAGGCGCTGCGGCATGCGGATTTTGTCAGCTTGCACGTGCCCCTGCTGTATGAGCACGAGTCCCCGACGCCGACCTTCCACCTGATGAACGCGCAGACGCTCCGGCTGATGAAGCCGACCGCTTATCTGATCAATACCTCGCGCGGCCCGGTGGTGGACGAATCGGCTCTGGTGGAGGCGCTGAAGCAGGGAGTGATCGCCGGTGCGGCCCTCGATGTGTTCGAACGGGAGCCGCTGCCCCCCGATTCCCCGTTGCGCGATCCGGCGCTCGAGGACCGCTTGCGGCTGTTCAGCCACTTTGCGAGCGCCGGCCGCATCACGCGCCTTTCTGCCGACCCGAACAAGGGGATGGCGGGACGATGCGTCCAGGGGTTGATCGATGTGCTGGAAGGGCGGTATGGCGGCAATCCGGCGAACGTCCCCTGGGTCGTCAACAAGGAGGCGTTTCAGGCGAGGGTGGTGGAGCGCTAGGCCGGCGGCCCAGAAGTTCGTCAAGAGGGAGGATGGCGATGAGCGAGGCGGTCGTGAGCACGGGCTCAGGTTACCGGGTACGGCTGAAAAACCGGCGGGTGGTGGCTGATCGAACGATGGCCTTCGAGCTTGAACGCCCGGCGGGCTTCGTCTACAAGCCGGGACAATCGGCGGATCTGACGCTGCTGGACCCGCCCGAAACCGATGCGAAAGGGAATGTTCGATCCTTTTCGATCGCCAGCGCTCCCGGGGAGCCGTCCCTGCTCTTTGCCACCCGAATGCGCGACACCGCCTTTAAACGGACGCTGGCGGCGCTGCCGCTGGGCGCCGAAGTCAAGATGGAAGGGCCGTTCGGCAATTTGGTTCTGCACAACAATCCCTCGCGTCCGGCGGTCTTGATCGCCGGCGGCATTGGAATCACTCCGTTTCGCGGGATGGTCATGCAGGCGGCCGAGGCGCAGCTTCCCCACCGCATCTGGCTGTTCTATTCGAACCATCGCCCCGAAGACGCCGCTTTTCTCGACGAGCTGCAGGCGCTCGAGCAAAAAAATCTCCGCTACCGGCTCATCGCCACCATGACCGCGCTTGAGGGCTCAAACCGCCCGTGGCAGGGTGAAACGGGAAGAATCGGGAAAGCGATGCTAGCCAAGTACCTGGCGGACGCCGCCAACGCGGTCTATTATGTTGCCGGGCCGCCGGGCATGGTGGCCGCCCTGCGCGCCGTGCTGAACGACGCCGGAGTAGACGACGACGACATCCGCGCCGAGGAATTTCCCGGCTACTGACGCCTGGTGACGAAGGGCCCCGGCCCTGAGAGGAAACCGATGCGCACCCAGCCGCTCCGAGTTATGACGGTTGGGCATTCGACGCGCACTCTTGACGACTTCGTGGCTCTCCTGCGCGCCCACGGTGTGAAGCGGGTCATCGACGTGCGCACGATTCCCCGCTCGCGCCACAATCCCCACTTTGACCGCCGCAGCCTGGCTGCCCGACTGCGTTCGGCGCGCCTCCACTACCGGCACTTCGAGGCCCTCGGCGGGCTTCGGCACCCGCATCAAGACTCACCCAACACCGCTTGGCGGAATGCCTCCTTCCGAGGGTTCGCGGACTACATGCAGACCCGGGCCTTTCGAGAAGCTCTAGAGCGGCTCATTCGGCTGGCCCGCCAAGAGCCCGCCGCTCTGCTGTGCGCGGAGGCTGTGCCCTGGCGCTGCCATCGCTCCCTGATTGCGGATGCGCTCGCCGCGCGGGGCGTCCTGGTGGAGCACATCCTCGCGCCCGGTCGCCGCGCCCCGCACCGGTTAACCCCGTTCGCGCGGGTGCGGGGTCGCCGCGTCACCTATCCGGCGGAAGCCGGCTGACTTTGGCCGCGCTTCCTAAGCCGAGGCTTTTGGACGCGCACCTTCACTCGCACCCATTCGGCATCGCCGATGAAACCGCTGTGAAGGCTGATTGGGAGAAGCCGTCGGGTTGGAGAAGCGCGGGCGGTGCGAGGGAAGCGGCTGGCGGCGCTCGGTCGCGCCCGAGCCGTTGCGGACGACGGGGCCATGGGAGGTGTCAAGGTCGGGTGGCGGGCCGCCCGGCGGCCCGGAAGGCGGCGGGGTGAGAAGATTGGTGCGAGCAGTATCGACGCTGGCGGCAGGGTTGGCGTTGCTGCCGGTAACCTGTTCATCCCAGACGGCGCTCGCCGGCCTGAGAGCCCTGCCGCGCCCCACGGTCGAACGGCGGCTGCACGCGATGGTCTTGCCGAACGGGCGGCGGGAAAAGACGTTGAAAGCTCTCTTTATGGAAGCTGGATGCGGCGCCACATTGAGCGAGCAGGCCGTCCGCGGTCGCGCGGTCCCCAATCTGCTGTGCACGCTGCCGGGATTGACGGGTTCCCGGATCCTCGTCGGGGCCCATCTGGACCACGCCCGCCGAGGGTCGGGAGCGGTCGATAACTGGAGCGGCTCGTCGCTGCTTCCGAGCCTCTTCGAAAGTCTTAGCGCTCGCACGCTCCGCCATACCTTCATTTTTATCGCGTTCACAAGCGAAGAGCGCGGCCTGGCCGGATCCAAGTTCTACGTCGGGCATTTGGATGCCCCTCAACTCGATCGCACTCGTGCCCTGATCAATGTGGACAGTCTCGGCCTCGGTCCGACGAAGGTTTGGGCGACTCATTCGGACGGCAAGCTGGTGCAGGCGTTGAACTCCGTGGCCGCCAGGCTCGGCGAGTCCGTCGAAGTGGTGAATGCTGACCGGGCGGCCCACGATGATTCCGAACCCTTCATTCAACGCCGGGTGCCCACCGTGGTGCTGCACTCCGTGACGCCATCAACGTTCGGTATTCTCCACAGCCACCGTGACGAGCTGGCCGTGGTGAGATTCGACGACTACTATGAGTCATACCGTCTGATCCTTGCGTACCTGGCGTACTTGGACCAAAAACTTCCCTAGTGGCGGCGGCCATAGGCTCAGCCTCGTTTCGCGAAACCGCATGAGGGGTGGGTAGCGGGGGGGAGGATCGAACTCCCGACCTAGGGATTATGAGACCCTCGCTCTACCACTGAGCTACCCCGCCATGCAACGGCAGAGCCACGGGATGAGCCCCCGGCCGATGTTCCGCCGGAGGGATCGGCCGTGGCCCGGTACTCGGCAACGCCATACTAGGGGACAGATTCGGCCGAAGTCAAGGAACGACCGAGACCGCGTCCGGGCGACCACGACGGAGGAGGCCAGCCGCGTTGCGAGCGCCTTTGCGAGGCTGAACCTCGATGGAACAGATCGGAGGGTTCCGCGGTCTTCACCGTCCAGCCGTTTTCGTCTCGTCCGATCGCTCAGCTTTCCCGGGTCAAATAGAAGTACAGTGCGGGAGTGATGATGAGCGAGAGCACCATTGAGATCACAATTCCGCCGATCACGGCGATGGCCAGCGGCTGCAGCATCTGGGAACCGGCGCCCCAGGCGAGCGCCAGCGGAAGCATACCGGCCACGGCCGCCAGGGCCGTCATCGCGATCGGGCGGAGTCGCCGTCTTCCGGCCTGGACCATGGCTTCGCGGGCGGACAAGCCGGCGCCGCGAAACTTCTGGTCGGCGTCGAGCAGCAGGATGCCGTTCTTGGCGACAATACCGACCACCATGATGAGGCCCATAAACGAGGAAATATTGAACGTCGTGCGGGTCAGAAGGAGGGCAAAAAACACCCCCGACGTGGAAAGCAGAGCGGAGCCGAGGATGGCTGCCGGCGCCGCGAAAGAACGAAACTCGAAGAGCAAAACGAGGAAAACCAGGACCAGCGCCAGCACCAGCACCGTCGCCAGGTCGCGGAAGGACTTCTGCTGCTCGGCATAAAGTCCTCCGTACTCGACTCGAATCGAGGGGGGCAGTTTGAGCGCCTGCACAGCCTGTTGAACCTTGAGCATGCCGGTGCCGAGATCCAGGCCCTCCAGCCGCGCCGTTACCGCTACGTCACGCTGCAGATTTTCGCGCAGGATTTCCGTCTGGCCCGGCAGCTCCGCAATTCGGGCGAGTGAGCCGAGCGTGGCCACGCCACCCGCCGAGCTGACCAAGGGCGTGTTGCTAATCGCCTCGAGCGACGCGCGGCTGGCCGCCGGAAAGCGCACCCGAACCGTATAAGGACGATCATTGACGATGACCGGGGTCGGAGCGGGTTCTCCTTCGAGAATCGCCGCCGCGTCCAGGGTCACTTCTTCCGGGGTAAAGCCGGCGCGGGCGGCGGCCGCCGGATTGACCTGGAACACCACGGCTGGGCCGCTCGTGGTGCTGTCAATACCGTTATCGATATCAACGATCGGATTTCGGTTCCCCACTTGAATCTTGCCGATCGCGTCGGCGACTTTAGGAGCCCATTCGTCCAAAAGCTGAGCATCGGGCGAAAACATTTTAATTTGGATCGGTTGCGGCGCGCTGGTCAGATCGCCAATCATGTCCTGCAGTACCTGAGTGAAATCCACGCTGATGGCCGGTTCCTGCTGGGCGATTTCCGCGCGGAGCTGCTCCATGATCGCGTAAATGCTGCGGCGACGCTGGGCCTTCAGCTTGACCGAAATGTCCCCGGTGTTGGCCTCGGTCACGGCGGCAAGTCCTAGTTGCAGCCCCGTCCGGCGCGAGGTGCTCTCCACTTCCGGCAGGGCGCGAATCATCCTTTCGATGTGATCGAGCACCCGGTTGGTCTCCTCGAGCGAGCTACCGGGGGGCATCACGTAATCCAGCACGAATCCGCCCTCATCCATGGCCGGCAGCAGGTCGGAGCCGAGCGACCGGTAACAGAAATACGAGACGACGATCAGGATGGCCGCCATCGCCGCGAGCCACCCCGGGTGCTCGAGCGAGCGGCGCATCCAGCGCTCGTAAAACCGGATGACCCGCGCGAAGAAACCCGTGATCGAGGCCTCCTCGGCCGCCATCAACCGCCTGAGGCTCTCCTCGCGTTCCGTTTCTTGAAGCGTGGGCTCCCCGTTCGGCTCCGGATTCGCGGCCGGGGACGCCAACCCCTGGCGGCGGATGAAATAGCGCGCCAGATTGGGAGTCCAGACGAGCGCCAGGGCGAGTGAGGTAAACAGCGAAACCGCCATCGTGACCGCCAGCGCGCGGAAGAACGTGCCGGTCACCCCGGTGATGGAGATGAGCGGCAGAAACACGACCACCGGGGTCACGGTGGAGCCGACCAACGGTTTGGTGATCTCGCCGAGGGCGCTGCGGATGGCCTCCACCCGGCCCTGCCCGGCATCGCGGTGCAGAACGATATTTTCCACGACCACGATGGCGTCATCGATCACTAATCCGACCGCCGCCGCCAGACCGCCCATGGTCATCAAGTTGAAACTCTCCCCCAGGACTTTGAGAGCGATAAAAGTGACAAAGACGGTAATGGGAATCACCATGCCGGCCACCAGGGAAGTTCCCCAATCCCGCAGGAAGACGACCAGCACAATCGAAGCCAAGATGATTCCAATCAGGATCGTGTCACGCACGTCCTGGATGGAGGCCGTTACGATCTCCGACTGGTCATAAAACCTTGAAATGCGGATACCGGCGGGAAGTGACCGTTCAAGACTGGCCATCTCGGCGTGAATCTCGTTGGCTACCTGGACGGTGTTGCTGAGGGGCTGGCGGCTGATGTAGATCAAAACCGCGGGCTTGCCGTTGGCGGTGACGACCGTGTAGACGGGCTTCACCGACTGGTGGACTTCGCCAATATCACCAATGCGGACCGGGACGTCATTTTTGGTTTTCTTGATCACCACTCCCGCCAACTCCTCGGGTGTGTGCACCTGACCGTCCACCAAGCCCAGATAGAGCTGGTGATTGCGGGCGAGCAGCCCGGGCGAGTCAATGAGGTTGGTGTGCTGCACGGCGGCGATAATGTCGCTGACGGTAACCTGAGTTTCGAGCAGCTTCGCGGGGTCGGGTGTGATCTGAAATTCGGGCTCCGCGCCGCCCTGCACCAGAACCGTCGAAACGCCGTTCAAGCGGTTCAAGCGGGGCTTCATTTGGTAGGTGGCCAGCTCCCACAGGTCGGTTTGAGGCACGGTGTCGGATGTCAGGCTGTAGGCGATGATGGGGAAGCTGGCAAACGTGAGCCGGTGAGTCTCGATTTGAGCCGTTGGCGGGAGCTGGCTCTGGACGCGGGCAAGGGCGGAGTTCACCAGTTGCAGGGTCTGGAACATGTCCACGTTCCAGCTGAAAAACAAGTCCACCTCGGCTGACCCGCGGCTGGTAATCGAGGTCACCCGTTCGAGGCCGGGCACGCTGTTGACGGCTTCCTCAATCGGGCGCGTGATGGTGACCAGCATCTGGTTGATCGGCATGACGCCGTTATCGACGGCGATCAAGACGCGCGGGAAATTCGTGGAGGGGAAAACGGCCACGGGGATGGTGAAGGCGACGTAAATGCCCACCAGCGCCAGCGTCACAATGAGAAAAATCACCGACTTTGAGTGGCGTACCAGCCAGTAGTCGGAAGGATCGTTCACGCCTGCGCTCTCCATTCCGGGTCGCGATTGAAGGGCAGAGACCTCGGGACCCTGGAACCGCCAAAACCGCCGGGCCACGGCGGAGCTACCTCGGGCGACCCCCGCAGCCAGCCGGAACGCTGTCCGAGCGGTGCCGGTATTGGCTCGCTTGCGCCGCCCACGAATGCCTACTCCTTTCCTCCGGCGCCCTGCTTCGCGGCGCTCTCGGGCGGCGGAGCCGCGATTTTGATCTTCGTGTTGTCGGCCAGGCCGTAGGCTCCGCTCGTCACCACTTGGTCGCCTTCCTTGAGGCCGTCGGTGATCTGAATCAGGTCATTCTGGCGAATGCCTGTCTTCACGGACTGCTGGTGCGCCCGGCCGTCCGCGCCCGCCAGCATCACCGTTGTGCTCCCGTCAGCGGCGGTCAGGAGGGCCGGGGCGGGAATCATCAGCGCGCTCGTTACCGTCTCGGCCACCATCGAAAGTCGTGCGCTGGTCCCTGGCTTCAGCGCCCGGTGAGGATTCGGGACCTCCACCCAAACCTCCACCGTCGTGCTGCCCGGATCGAGCGCCGGACTCACCATCGTCACCGTGCCGCTCAGTTCGTCGATCACGCCCGGAACCGACAGCGTCGCCCGGTCCCCGAGCTTGAGCAGTTGGGCTTCGGATTGCGGCAGATGGGCGCGGGCGACGACTCGGGAAGTGTCCATCACCGTGATCAGCGGGGCGCCGGCAGTGGCCATTTCGCCCGGATAAAGCGGGCGATCGGTGACCACGCCCTCGATCGGGCTGCGAATCTTCGAGTAGTTGAGCTGAGCCTGAGCTCCTTCGTACCGGGCTCGCGCCGCCGCCAGCTGGCCCTCGGCCACCTTGAGACTGTCGGCTCGAACCAGTTGCAACGTCGTCAGGTGCTTCTCCGCGATCTCGTACGCGTTGCGCGCCTGGGTCAAGGCCACGCCGGCGTCATTCACGTCTTTACGCGCCGCCGCTCCCTGCCGGTACAGATTCTGGAGGCTATCGTACCGCTTCTGGGCGGCATCCAGAGCTTCTTTGGCTGCCTTCACGTCGAGCTCTGCCTTCTGCACCTCCTCCGGGACGCTGGCTTTGGTGGCCGTTTCGTAAGCCGCCTCAGCCTGTTCGTATGCGCCCCGGCTCTCCGCCACAGCGGCCGCCAAGTCTTTGTTCTCTAAAAGTGCCAACAACTGACCCCGCTCGACCCGGTCGCCCCGATTGACGTAAAACTGACTGACTGGCGCACTGACCTTGGGGACGATCGACGCTTGGTGGAGCGGGAACAACACCGCGTCGGCGGTAACGATTCGTTGCAGGGTACCACGCTTCACCACCGCGGCTTCGACGGTCACCACAGGTTCCTTCTCGCCGGCCTCCCGACTGGAGCAGCCGACGAGCGCCATCCCTACCACCACCGCGGCCGCCCCCGCCCACCTCCAGTCCGCCGCCGGCAGCCTCGCGCGCCTCTCTCTCGCCCCTATGCGTCGCATCATCCGACCCTAAAAGCTTCCGGTGAGCGTCTGCAAGTTCGCCAGCGCGACTCGGTAGCGCACGGCCCCGTCGTCGTAGGCGTTTCTCGCCAGCGTCAGCGTATTCTGGGCGTCCACGACCTCCAGGACGGTAGCCTCACCGGCCTGGTAGCGCAGGGTGTTCAAACGGAGGCTCTCGGCGGCGAGGTCGGCGGATTGTCGCAGGGTGTCTAACTCCCGGCGAGCCGTCGCCGCTTCTCCGTAGAACGCATAGAGATTGCTCAGCAACTGCCGCTCGGCGGCGCTGAGCTGGGCCTGGGCCAGCTGGCGCCGAAGCCGGGCCTGCTTCAGTTTGCTGCGCAACATGCCCCAGTCCCAAACCGGCAAGGTAGCCGTAGCGGTTAGGAAGTATCCCAGGTTGGGCACAGGTCCGAGCTCCCGGTTGCCGCTGTCGACGCTCCTCAAGGCGATGGCATTGGCTTCGATGCCATAATCGAGGTCTAGGCTGAAGGAGGGCAGAAAGGCTTGCCGTGCCGCTGAAACCTCAAAACTCGCGGCCCGAAGCGCTTCCAGGGCCGCCCGCACGTCGGGATTCTGCCGCCCGGCCATCGCCTGGACGTCGGAAAACGAGGGCAGCGGCGGCGACAGGTCCAGGTCGTCGACGACGTTAAAATTCTGATTGAAATCGCGGAAGAGTAGCACAGCCAGGCCCAACCGAGCGCTCTCCATCGCCAGGCGCGCCTCCTCGAAGCCCCGCTCGGCGTCGTTGGCCTGGAGCCGGAATTTGATCACGTCGCTGTGGGCTACCTCTCCGCCGCGCTCGAGATCCTGGCTGATGGTGAGGAAGTGTTGGGCTTGCTCGAAGGCTTGCTGGGCGGTCGAATACTTGCGCTCGGCATCCACCAGGGCGTAGTAAGCGCGGGTAACAGTTACGGCGAGGCCGCGCCGGGCGATCTCCTCCCTGGCGCGCGCCACGGCTTCGGTGGCCATCGAGCGACGATAGGTGATCTGGGTGAGCGCGGAGGGCGAAAGATCCTGATGCACAACGCTCCACTCACGGTAGACGTGGACACCGTCGTTGGTGACGAACCGTCCGGTTGGAATCCTGCCGTTACCTTGAGTGTTCAGGAATTCCGACCGAAGTCCGACGGCGGGCAGCAGAGTCGCCCGGGCTTGCGCTCGATCTTCACGGGCCAGTTCCGCGTCCGTTACGGCGGAGAGGAAAGTCGCATCGTTTTGTTCCGCTCGTTCCAGCGCGTCGTGCAGCGTCAAGGTGAGGGGTGCGGGCGCTGTTGACGCTGCGTTCCTTTCCGCTCCGGCCGGTTGGACGGCCGGGGCGATTAGATTGAGGTGCTGGGCGCGCGCTGATCCCGCCGCGAGGCAGAGCGTCAGCAGGCTCGCCAGAATCTGTATGCCGGTCGTCGTTATAAACATGCGATCCACAGCCATGGCTCCTCCTTGAGCGCGGTTCTATCTGTATCTTATCAGGAAGCTCGAGCCAAGGGAGTTTCGGCGCCACGCCGACGGCTGGCCGAGGCTGGCGCCGGAGCCGTGGAACGGCGTTTCCGACGCTCTTCCGCTGATGGTCGCCGCCACGGTACGCTTCTAGCCAATGCCGGGAACGTGACCAAGGTTGCGCGGAAAGGCCGGCGCTCGGTGCCGGCTCTTTCGGAGGCCGCGTGACTCAATCCCCTTGGCTTTTCCTCTCGCCTAGGTCATCATTTCGGATGGCGGATTGGAGTTGACGAGAGCCGATGACCACGCTGATTGCCGTCATTCTTCTGGGTTTTTTTCTCGGGATGCGTCATGCTACCGATCCTGACCACGTCATCGCCGTGACGACCATCGTAGCGCGGCAGCGCTCGGTGCGCCAGGCGGCCTGGGTCGGGGCTTTTTGGGGCCTGGGTCACACGCTGACTATTCTGGTTGTCGGGAGCGCCATTATCCTCTTCAAGGTCATGATTCCGCCGCGCCTTGGCCTGACCATGGAGCTCTGCGTGGGCTTGATGTTGATTCTGCTCGGCTTGCTGAACCTCACCGGCGTCCTGCGTCGGGTCGCCGAAACCTTCAGGCTCGCCGGTCAGGAACATCAGGCCCACGGGCACACCCACCCTCATGGAGGCGGCGACAGCGTCCATTGCCACGATTCCGAGCACGCCCCCGGTCGTCACCCCAAGGAGCAGGCTAACCTGCCGGGCCGGTTAGACCGGTGGCTGGGCAGCCTGGGCTTCTACCAGGCCCTCCGGCCCTTGATCGTCGGCATCGTGCACGGGCTGGCTGGCTCGGCCGCGATCGCCCTGCTGGTGCTCGCGGCCATTCACAACTCTCTCTGGGGTGTCGTGTATTTGCTCGTATTCGGCGCCGGAACCGTGGCCGGCATGATGTTGATCACCGCCGCCATTGCTGTGCCGTACGCGTACACGGGCCGGCGGTTCGTGCGCTGGAATCGACACTTGGCCACGGCTTCCGGAGTGGTGAGCCTCCTGTTCGGACTCTTCATCGCCTATCGGATTGGTATTGCCGACGGACTGTTCACGAGCCATCCCTCGTGGACGCCGCGCTAGCGTGAGGCAGCTCAGCCCGCGCCCATCGCACCGGGCGTTATGGCCGCCGGACTGGACACGGCTCTCGGACCGAAGAGGAAGTGCCTCGCCGGCTTCGATTGACGGAACCACTCGGCCGTGTCTAGAATGAATCGGCGTTGAGCGAGCGGGCGTTCGAAAGGTGATTCTGTGGCCAGGTTGACGCGCCAGGAACTGAAGAAAGACGAGTTTTTAAGCACCGTCGAAACCGTCGAGCAGTTCGCCAAGCAGCACACGCGGCTCATCATCGTCGTGGTGGTGGCGGCGATGGCGGCGGTCAGCGCCGTGCTCGCTTACCGGACGTATTCCGAGCGCCAGGAGGCTGAAGCCAACGCCGCCCTGGGAGCGGCGCTGAAGACCTTCGACGCGCCGGTGGGTGCGGGAGCTGACGCCTTGGGCGGGACGGCCTCCTTCGCGACGGCGTCGGAGAAGTACAAAAAGGCCCTCGAGCAGTTCAATGAGATTCTTGTGAAGTATCCGAAGCAGAAGGCTGCCGACATCGCCCGTTACCACGCCGGGCTGTGCGAGTCTGAACTGGGAAACCGGGCGGCGGCGGTCAAGGTGCTTCAGGATGCGGCGAACTCGCCCGATCAGAACTTGGCGGCGCTCGCTCGGCTGGCTTTGGCGGGAGAATACATGAAAACCGGCGCATCACAGGACGCGATCAAGCTTTATCGCCAGCTTGTCGACCACCCCACCCTTACGGTTCCCAGGGCTACAGCCCTATTGGCACTGGCGGATGCGTATCGGGAGACGCAGCCCGCCCAGGCGCGGGCGATTTACGAGCAGCTGCGGAGGGAATGGGGAGACAATCCTTACCTGGCCTCGACCGTGAATGAGGAACTGGCCAGCCTGCCGAAGTGACGAGCCCCTCCGGGCGAGCCACCGACTTGCCTCCGCAATGGCAGGCACGGCCGAGCGATATCGCGGTGAACGAGCGGGAGTCAGCTCCTGACCCTTCGGTAGTGAACCCCAGCCCCATGCGCGAGACCCTCGAGACGGACGTGGTGATCGTTGGCGCCGGTCCGGCCGGTCTGAGTTGCGCGCTGAGGCTGGTTCAGCTTATTCAAAGCCGTCCGGCCGGGAGCGGAGCCGGGGCGGCGTGGCCGCTCAAACCTGAAAACATCTATGTGCTTGAAAAGGCCGGCGAGCTCGGAGCGCATTGCCTGTCGGGCGCGGTGCTTGACCCGAAGGCGCTGCGGGAACTCGTCCCCGATTGGGAATCCAGAGGCGCTCCGCTCGAGTCGCCGGTCACCCGCGACGCCCTCGTCTACCTCACCCCCCGGCACCGGTTCAAGGTGCCGATCACCCCGCCTTTTCTCCGCAATCGCGGGAATTATGTTATATCGCTCAACAGACTGGTGAAGTGGCTGGGCGGTCTGGCCGAGCAGGCCGGCGTCAGCCTGTTCCCCGGGTTCGCCGGCGCCGAGCTGCTCTATGAGGGTGACCGCGTGGCCGGAGTCCGAACCGATGACAAAGGCCTGGACAAGCATGGCAAGCCCAAGGCGAATTTTCAGCCGGGCTTGAATTTGCACGCCAAGGTCACGGTACTGGCGGAAGGTCCGCGCGGGTCGCTCACGAAACAGCTCATCCAGAGGTTTCAACTCGACCGCGGGCGAAATCCCCAAAACTACTCGATCGGGGTTAAAGAGTTGTGGGAGATTCCCCCCGGCCGCCTGCGTCCCGGGCAGGTCACGCACACGGCCGGTTGGCCGTTGACGTCGCGGCAGTTTGGGGGTGGGTTCCTCTATGCCCTCTCCGCCACCCGCCTGGCCATTGGCCTAGTCGTGGGGCTGGACGCCGAGGACCCGCGTTTTGACGGTCACGCGGCCTTCCAGCGCTGGAAGACCCATCCTTGGATCCGCCGGCTGCTCGAAGGCGGACAATTGGTGCGGTATGGGGCGAAGACGATTCCCGAAGGGGGTTATTTCGCCATACCGGTCACCGCCCTGAACGGCGCGTTAATTGTCGGCGACTCGGCGGGATTCCTTAACTCTCAGCGGCTCAAGGGAATTCATCTGGCGATGAAGACGGGCATGCTCGCCGCTGAAACGATTGACGCGGCGTTGCGACGGAGCGACACCTCCCAGGCTGCGCTCGCTGAATTTGAGAACGCCTGGCGCTCGAGCTGGGTGGGCAAAGAGCTGTGGAAGGTGCGTAACTTTCGCCAGGGATTCGAACGAGGGTTCTATCCCGGCATCCTTCATGCGGGATTGCAGTGGCTGACCGGTGGGCGGGGCGCGAGGAGCCGCTACCCGGCGCGCCCCGACTACGAGTCCATGAAGCGGCTGGCTGAGGTTTCGGTTTCATCTCCGCCGCGCGTCAAGCCCGACAACTGTCTGACGTTTGATAAATTGAAAGACGTTTATTATTCCTCGACATCCCACGAGGAGGATCAGCCATCTCACCTCCAAATCGCTGATTTCAATATTTGTAACGGCCGGTGCGTCGTGGAGTATGGGAATCCCTGCCAATATTTCTGTCCGGCCCAGGTCTACGAGATGGAGGAGGCCCCGGACGGCAGCCCACACCTGAAGCTAAATCCTTCCAATTGTGTTCATTGCAAGACCTGCGACATCGCCGACCCGTACCAGATCATTACCTGGGTGTGTCCGCAGGGAGGAGGGGGTCCCCACTACGACGGCATGTGATCCCCAACGCCCAGTGGACGGCAGCAAACGCCCTGAAAAGACAGGTCTTGACCATGAGAAACAATTTAATTTCGGGTAATCAAAAAGGCCTTGACAGGCCGCTTAACTCTTCTTTACACTGGCTGGGCTTTTAATAAAGGGGGAATAATTCGAGGCCGGCACGGCTAGCACCGCCCGGCTCAAAGGAGAGATTGAAATGTCCAGCACACAGTTCAGATCACGCATCGCGTTGTCGATTCTTCTGGTTGGATTATTCGCCTCCGTTCCGGCGTGGGCAGGGTCGGCGGTGGTAGGATCGGTGGCAGGGAGTTTGAATGCGACGGTAGGAGGGCAGGCGCTGCTGCCGAACGCGGTGATTTTCAGTGGGGACAGTCTGCAGG
>CADDZC010000022.1 GCA_902812365.1 Acidobacteriota bacterium
TCCCAAACTGACGCTGAAGCGTGAAATTATAGTTCTCCGAATAAGGAGTTTGGGCAGTGATCTGAGGCACCGGATAACCGGAAAGCGGCAGATAATTGGCCCAGACGAAGTTCGTGCTGCCCGGCGGCGGCGGCGTGTAAGGAAACGGCTCAAAATGGACCGCGCCGTCTGTGCGGTTGCGGTATGGAGTCGCAAACAACGGCGGCGCCGGAGCCAGGTAGAAAATGTCAAAGGGAGCCAGGCCGGTATTGTCGAGCATCTGAGCGCCTTCGACATCGGTGTAAAAAAGACCGAATCCGCCGCGAAGGCTGAACTTGCCCGGCCCGCCCGTCAACCAGCCAAACGGCCCCTCGCCCGTTCCGGAAGGTGAATAGGCAATGCCAAAACGAGGCGCAAAGTTGTTGAGAGGAGTGCGGGAGATCGTGTTCGGGATGGTTCCGAAGCCTGTGACTTGGTCGCCTGGGAAAACGTAACCAGAGGGTGCCCCAGGGTAAACCTTCGATTGAGCCCCGAGGACAAACGTACTTAATTGATTGTGCTTCTCATACCAGGGCTGAAAGATCTCGTAGCGCAAGCCGTAATTCAGGGTGACATCATGCCGGGCTCGCCAGCTGTCCTGCCCATACAGCCCCAGGTAATTGCGGCGGTTGTCATACCAGAAGCCACCTTCCTGGACAAAGGAAGTTGGGGCGCCAATCAGGTAGTCGACAAAATCACTTCCGGTCTCAGTTCCTGAGAAGCTGATGAATCCGTTGCCGCCCACGAGAGGCATCGGTTCGTAAAAGTCATTGAACGTGTACTGTCCGCCTACCTTGACGGTGTGATTCTTTATCACTTTTGAGAAATTGTCGAGAACGGAAGGTGAATCCTCGTAGCGATTGTACGCTACACCGGTCAAACCAATCGAATAATTGAGGAACCCGATACTGGGGGCTCCGGAGAACTGCGCGGAGGCGGGAACGAGACCACCGGGCACGCCCTGCGGAAAGCCGTATTGGCTGAGCGGCACCCCAGTGTTACCCGCCGGCGCGTTGTTGTGAAAGACGTAACGGTTCCAGCTAAGATGCAGTTCATTTAACGTTGGCGCCCCAAACGACTTCGTGTCCCCCAAGGTCACGAATTGCGACCGGCCGCCGTTGAAAGTGGGAAATCCCGGGGTATTGTTTGTACCAAAGGGCACCAATTGGAACGTGTCGTCGATGAAGTAGTAGGCCGAAAGCATTCCCCAACGGTTGCTGTTGCCATCAATCCGAAGTCCCCCAAGGTCGTCTCGAGTGTGTTGGTCGTTCGCCGAAGTGACAAAGTACGGGCCTTCGTTGGGTAAGGGAATATATTTGAGGAGGGCCTTGGAGGGGGCTGTGAAGGTCGATGCAGGAACGAACCCGTTCGGAAACACGCACTGCGACGACGCGACACATCCCGGTGTGTAGTAGGGCTCCGACGCGCTTACCGGATAACCCAGTTCCTGCGAGAGGACGCTAGCGAAATAGGGGCCGCTTACCGAGCCCGTGAACAAGGTTGAAGCCACAGCAGAAAAGTCCCCGTTCCGTTCCGCTAGGGTGGGCACCAGCACCAGTCCGCTGGGGATTCCTTGTGACTGGCGGGTGCCCTGGTAGTCCGCGAAGAAGAACGCCTTATTGCGCCGAATGGGGCCGCCAAAGGTTCCTCCGAACTGGTTTCGCCGCAGGATGCCGCGGGCTGAACCCGGGATCTCCTGATTCGTCACCGGGTTCACTTGGTTGTATTCATAGAAATTGCGCGAGTCCATCCCGCTGTTGCGCAGAAATTCAAATGCATCTCCATGCCATTCGTTGGTACCTGACTTCGTCACGACGCTCACCATCCCCCCGCTGTAATTGCCATATTCCGCGTCGAAACTCGCCGTGAGGACACGGAATTCTGCAATCGAGTCCAGGTTGGGAATGATCGTTGCTCCGTTATTGAGGGCGTTATCGACGTTGGCACCGTTCACCAGAAATCCGTTTGCCGTTTCTCGCTGCCCGCTGATGGAGACATTGCCCTGCTCGGTGCTGTCAAAGGTGTTGACCTTGCCGGGGGCGGAATCGGCAGGAACGATCCCAGGCTGAAGGCCCAGCAAATCCGTATACTGCCGACCATTGAGCGGCAGCGCTTCCATGCTTCTGCTCTTGATGACATCGCCTAACTGCGTGTTCGCCGTCTCGACGTGCAAGGCGCCCGTCGTCACCCGAACTTCCTGCGTGACTGGCCCCACTTGCAAGGTCACGTCATACCGCAATTGATCGTTAGTGTTCAGCGTGATGTCACTGCGCTGATAGGTCTGGAACCCGGTCTTGCGAACCACCAACCGATAGCTGCCGACTGGAAGTGCCAGAAACGTATAAGCACCCAAAGAGTCTGTTCTGACACTTTGACCGATCCCTGTATTCACATTCGTGACGACCACCGTCGCCCCGGGAACCACACCGCCGCTGGAGTCCCGAACTATCCCTGAAATACTTCCCGAAACGGATCCCCAAGCCTCGATCCCGCCAGCCAGAAATGCCACCATGAGAAAAATTAATCTCCGCATTGGATTCCTCCCGATCCTTATGGCCACGCGACGACGGCACAGAGAAGCGCTTGACCCGCTTCTGAGCTGGTCGGCCCGATACCACCGCATCCGCTCACTCCAATAGCCCGGCGAAAGCTGTGCCGAATTTCTGGCCTGCCCGCCTGAATGGGGAATCACCTGCGTCACTTGCCGCGGTCGAATCCTCGTAGAGTGGCGGGGTGAACCAAAGCCTATCGATATATGATCGATCATACGTAAAGGCGATCATTTGTACCACAACAAATTCTTTTGTCAATCTTTTTTTTTGGAAATTTTGGTCAGTCGTAACTGATAACTTACTTATATGCAATTACTTAAATGAGCAATCTAGAGAATCAAAAGCACTGCCTCTCGACGGAGAGTGGCTTTGCACAGAAGTGGAATCAGGTATCCGACTTCCACATGCGTCGGAGGTTCTTGACGCGGAGCGAGTAAATTTTAGGACCGCGGAAGGCTAAAAACTCGTAGACTTTAAGTTTCGTAGTATCATTGTTCGATCATCGATCACTGGTCTGACTCAGATCGGCTTTTCCTATGGAAAACGTGTTCGAGAAGCTATCCAGCAGTACCTTGCGGTCGCGAATCGCAGAAAAAATCCAGGAGGCGATCCTGACTGGAAGACTGCACGAGGGCGAACGGCTGGTCGAACGGAAGTTAGCGGAACAGTTTGACACCAGCTTGACCGCGGTCAGGGAGGCGCTAATTCAACTCGAAACGGCAGGGTTCGTAATCAAAAAGCCCAACTCCGCCACCTATGTTACTAAGCTCTCGCTCGAGGCCGCGGAAAAGATCTTCACGGTCCGAAAGGTGCTCGAGGCGTTTGCCGTCGAAGAGGCTGCTCGAGTAGCCTCCCCCAGGCAGGTCGAGCAGCTGGAAGCGGCCTACGGGGAGTTGCTGGATACGGCGCGGTCTCAAAGCGCCCAAGCGTTCATTCTGAAGGATCTGGCGCTGCACGAAATGATCTGGCAGCTCACGGCCAATGAGTACCTTGAGATCGCGTTACGAAGAATTGTCCAGCCCGTTTTCGCATTTACCGCCATTCGCGTTCTTTCCTGCGGCCCCTTTGACTTGCTTCAGGACGCCCAGTCACACGGACCCATAATTCAAGCCATTAAGCGTAATCATCCAACCCAGGCAAAGGATGCATTTCTGGCTGCGGTAGAGGAATGGCTCAACAAAACCAGGGATTACCTGTTCGCACAATTCAAGAAATCCGGGGGATAATCTTACCGCTCCCTCGGCCTTCAAACGGACCATCCTTTTTGCCGCCGCCCGACCCGGAAACGGGGCCGCCAGCCGGCTCAAGGCGACCACGATGTAGGCTACTCTCTAGATCGTCGGCGTTGACAGCTTCCCCTCCGTCGGATACCATGAGATGGCGAATAGACGATTCCGGCGGAGCCCGGTGGGAGGAAGGCGCCGGTCTCCGAGGCCGGCCAGACGAGTATGCGCCGAGTTTATCTGGACTACAACGCCACGACGCCGCTCGACCCGGAAGTGTGGGAAGCCATGCGGCCTTACTGGATGGAAGAGTTCGGCAACGCCTCGTCCATCCATGCGTACGGGCAGCGGGCCAAAGCCGCCCTCGAGGTGGCGCGAGAGCAGGTGGCGGAACTGCTCCGAGCGCGGCCCGACGAGATCGTCTTCACGAGCGGGGGCACGGAGAGTGACAACGCGGCGATCTTCGGTGCGGTTGAGGCCGCCCGGCCGCGCACGCCGAGCGGTGCCAAGCATGTCATCACCACGGCGATCGAGCATCACGCCGTGCTGCATGCGGTCAAGGCACTCGAAGCGCGGGGCGTGGAGGTTTCGCTGGTGCCCGTCGGCCAGACGGGCGTCGTGGACCCGGACGACGTGGAGCTGGCGATCCGACCCGAAACCGTGCTGATCTCAGTCATGCACGCCAACAACGAGCTCGGCACTCTTCAGCCAGTCCAGGAAGTCGGCCGCCGGGCGCGGGCGCGCGGCATTCTGTTTCACAGCGACGCCGTTCAAACCGCCGGCAAGGCGCCCGTGGACGTCGAGGCTTTGGGCGTCGATTTGTTGTCGCTTTCCGCGCATAAGTTTTATGGACCGAAGGGCGTCGGGGCGCTTTACATCCGCCGGGGCACGCGCCTTCACCCCTTGCTCTATGGCGGCCATCACGAGCGCGACCGGCGGCCGGGTACGGAGCCTGTGCCGGGGATCGTGGGCCTCGGGAAGGCGGCAGAAATCGCGGCGCGCCGGCTTCAAGACGAGGCCGCGGAAGTGGAGCGCCTGCGCGACCGCCTGGAAGCGGGAATTCTGCAGAGGGTGCCCGGCGCAGCCGTGAACGGCGACCCGGCGCGCCGCCTGCCTTCCACTTCCAATCTCCGCTTCGAGGATGTGGATGGCGAAGGTCTGGTCATCGCCCTGGATCTCAAGGGCGTGGCCTGCTCGACCGGGGCCGCCTGCTCGTCCGGCTCACTCGAGCCCTCGCACGTGCTCGCGGCAATCGGATTGAAGCGCCAAGAAGCCCGATCGAGCGTTCGCTTCAGCCTGGGGCGGTTTACGACGGCCGAAGATGTCGATTACGCTCTTGAGGTTATTCCCGCCGCCGTTGAGCGTTTGCGGTCGCTTTCGCCCCATTCCGCGCGGTCGGCGACCGGCGATCGGGTGTCGCCGCTCAGTTCGAGCGGCCAGGTCGCCGCTTCCGGACGGCCGCCGAGCGGGCGCTGAGCATTCAGGACTTTTCCTATGATTACTGCCGTCGCCATGAGCGGGGGCGTGGATAGCTCGGCGGCTGCCGCCCTGCTGGCCGCGAACGCCCGGCCGTCGGTGGTCGGGCTGACCATGCAGCTGTGGAACCAGCGGCGGCTGCCGGCCCTGCAGGGGCTTGAAGTGATCGGCCCGTCCGGCCACGCCAGCGGTCGTTGCTGCTCGCTCGACGACGTGTATGACGCGCGCCGCGTGGCTCACGTTCTGGGCATTCCCTACTACGTCGTCAACTACGAGAGCCGCTTCGAGGACGACGTGATCCGCCCTTTTGTCAGCCGCTATTTGGCCGGCGAGACGCCGATTCCGTGCAGCCTGTGCAATACCGAAATCAAGTTCGAGCGGTTGGTGACCACGGCGCTCGAGATCGGCGCCGACCGTCTCGCCACCGGTCATTACGCGCGCCTTCTCTGTGACGAGCGAACCGGCCGCTATCGGCTCTTCGCCGCCCGGGATCGCGCCAAAGACCAGTCCTACTTTCTTTTCGGGCTTACCCAGCAGCAACTGGCGCGCGCCGCGTTCCCGCTCGGCGAGCTCACGAAGGAGCAGGTGCGCGCCATCGCCCGCGAGCGCCGGCTTCCGGTAGCGGAAAAGCCCGAGAGCCAGGAAATCTGCTTTGTGCCCGCCGGCAGCTATCGAGACTTTATTGCCGCGTATCTCGCCGAACAGGGCGGCGCGCTCCCGGATCGCCGCGGGGAAATCGTGAGCCGCGACGGCCGGCCGCTCGGCGAACACACGGGCTTGCACAATTTCACCGTCGGCCAGCGTAAGGGATTGGGTTTGGCCACCGGCTCGCCGCTGTACGTGATCGAACTCGACGCGGAAAGGAATCGCGTCGTGGTGGGCTGCAAAGACGACCTCTACCGGCGCGTCTGCCGCGTGCGGCAGGTGAATTGGATCCGCGACGTAGCCAGCGGGGAGGTCCTGGAGGCGCAGGTCAAGATTCGCCATAAGCACGTGGCGGCCCCGGCTCGGATTGAGTCACGTGCCAACGGGGAGGCGATGGTCGCCTTCGCTGAGCCGCAGCGCGCCATTACCCCGGGCCAAGCGGCGGTGTTTTACGATGGGGACGAGGTGGTGGGCGGGGGCTGGATCGCGGAAGCGCGGTAGGTGTTCGATGGACGGCCCCCGCGAGCTCGTTCAAAGCCGACCCGACTTGCTATGCCCAACCCTCGCGCGGCTTCATGCATCGAAAGATGTGACGGCCGACGGGACCGGCCGTCCGCAGACGGAGGCTGGGTCTTCTCGTGCGCCCTCCAGCGTGGAACGGCTCCAGCTTCCGTCAGCCCGACGTTACGTCCCGGCCAGAGCAGCCCGCCTATCGGCTGAGCATTCCGAGCACCGTCGCCAGTGCCCCGGCCAGAGCCTCGCCGGCCCACTGCCGCAACGTGGCCCACACCAACAACGTCGCCGTCAACAGCACCAGGACGTCGACGCCGGTCGTCGAAAGCAGGCAGACGACGAAGTAAATGAAGAGAATAGCTGCTAAGTTAATCGGCCGGCTGATCCCGGCCGCTCGGCCTCTTTCCATCCAAGACCCTCTCGCTTCCAAGCTTCCCGACAACCTGCTTCTTGGCACACTCAGTGCCAAACGTCCCGGCCGGAAGGGCCGCTAAGTGCTTGAAAAGGCGATCTTGGTTACTAATATCGATAATGCCTTCGCCGTTCTGCCCCAAAGGGCCATGGAAGGCGGTTGCCTACACTTTCCCATCCCTTGCCACTCCTGGCTTGACGAACTCCCAGCCTGCCAGGATGATGGAAGCCCGCGAATCGTCAGGAGAGAGCGTTCATGTCGACGGAAGGACTCCTTCCCGGCGAAGCGGCGGCGGCAGGCCTGGCCGAACCGCTGATCGCCACCGTGGACGTCGGCACGTCGTCCGTGCGGTCGATGGCGTTCGACGCGCGCGGCCGCGAAATCGAGGGCTTCGGCGCCCAACTCGCCTACGACGTCACAACCACCGCCGATGGCGGCGTGGAAGTGGACGCCGACACTCTGGCCTCGCTGGTGTTTCAGGCGGTCGACACTCTTCACGCCGCCATGAGCGCCGCCCGGCTGCGTCCGGCCGCCGTTGGGTGCTGCACGTTCTGGCACAGCCTTCTGGGCGTCGACGGCCACGAGCGCCCGACCACACCGGTGATTCACCTGTTTGACACGCGGAGCGCGGCGGCGGCGCGCGCCCTCGCCCAGAAAGTCGACGGGCGCGCCCAGCACGCGCGCACAGGATGCGTTCTGCACCCCAGTTACGTGCCCGCCAAGCTCTTGTGGCTTTCGCAGTCGAACCCGCCGGCATTTCGCGCCGCGCGGCGCTGGATGTCGTTTGGCGAATACTTGTTTCTGAAGATTTTCGGCAAGGCGGCCGCCTCGACGTCGATGGTGTCGGGCTCGGGCCTGTGGGACCAGAACGAGAATCGCTACGATGCCGAGATTCTCAGCGCGCTGCCCATCACGCCTGACCAGCTGGCCTCCCCGGCCGAGCTCGACCTCCCGGCAACCGGCCTCCGCCAGGAATACGCGGCGCGCTGGCCCCAGTTTCGCGGCGTTCCGTGGTTCCCGGCGCTCGGCGACGGCGCCTGCAACAACATCGGAAGCGGGGCGCACGCGCCCGACCGCTTCGCGTTGATGGTGGGCACCAGCGGAGCGCTCCGTGCGGTTTGCGAGATGGAGCGGATCGAGATTCCCGAGGGTTTGTGGTGCTACCGGGTGGATCGCCGGAGATTCGTGCTGGGCGGCGCGCTCTCGAACGGCGGCGAGGTCTTTACCTGGATGAAGCGGACGCTGCGCCTGCCCCCCGATGAGGAGATCGAACCCCAAATCGCCGCTCTGCCGCCGGGCGCCCACGGCCTGACCGTGCTGCCCCTCTTTGCCGGTGAACGCTCCACTCGGTGGCGCGCCGAGGCGCGGGCCGCCATTACGGGTCTAGGCCTGCGCAGCGGGCCGATCGAGATTCTGCGGGCCGCCCTCGAGGCCGTAGCGCTGCGTTTTCGCAGCATTTACGACTTGATGGTCGAGCGCCTGGGCGTGCCGGCCACAGTCATTGCCTCGGGCGGCGCCCTTACGCGGTCGCCGGCGTGGACGGCTATGATGGCCGACGCCCTGGGACGCCCGGTGGTCATGTGCCTTGAAAGAGAAGCCACGAGCCGGGGCGCCGCGTTGCTGGCCCTCGAGCGGCTGGGAGCGATCCGGCACATCCGCGAGCTCGAGCCCGCCCTGGGCGAGGCGCACCAGCCTGTCACCGAGCACCGCGCCATTTACGAAGAGATGCTGCGCCGCCAGCGCCGGCTTTACGCCAAATTATTCGAAGAACCGTGGGATTAAGGGCTCGGCGACGCCGACGGCGGCAGCAAGCCGAGCGACTCGGCGGAAGGCAGCGGCTGGGACTGGCTGAGCCGGCGCTGAAGCTCCTGGAACTGAGCAATCTTGTCCTGCCAAAGCTGGCTGTTGCGATCGTAGAGCTGGAGCATGTTGGGCAGCCAGGTGGGCAGGTTTTCGGCCAGCCAGCGCTCCCGGTACAGCTCGCGCAGCCGCGTCGTGTAATCCCGCAGGTCTTCCAGGCGGCCGTTGGTGGATTCGATCTGGCTCAGATCAGCGAAGGCGTGCCGGCGGCGCTGGCCCGGACCCTGTTGTCCGGCCAGGGCGGCGGCATAAAGATCGGAAATCTCCTGCATAAATTCATACCGCATGCCGAGGGCGTCGATCTTGAGCGCCGCCAATGCCAGGTCCTGAAGCACATCGGGGTGGCGCTGGCCGCGGCTCGCGCCCTCGACGAAAACACGGTAGGCATCCTCGGCGGCGCGGCGGATCTCGGCCGCGACGGGCAGAGCTTTCTCCATGTCCGTGCGTCCGGCGGGTGAGAACGGATCGTGCCAAAACAGAGAGTCGCCGGTGCCGCCGAACTTGACGTCGTAGGTCTCCACCGGCTTGCCGGCCCGCATGACTTCATTGACGTGCCCCAATTCCCAGATGGCCTCGGCAAAGCGATGGTCTGTGTTGCGGTAAAATGCCCAATCGAACTTTTGGTTGAACTCCCGAACGTCCGTCCTGCCGGCCTCCCAGGCGCAGGCGGCGCCGTACACAATGCTCCACCAGTTGGGACCGTAAAGAGATTCGCCGTCGTCGTTCCATACCGTCACATCGGTGCCGATCGCACCCGCCTTCTTGCCGTCGCTGAGGAATCCTTCGATATTATAGGCGGCTTCCTCGTAATCGGGCACCATCAGGCTGGTATTCCCCACCCACGGGCACACGAAGACCTTCATTCCCGTGCCTTCAAAGGGCCGGATCCAGCGTTCATAGCTAGGGTGCGGACCATATTCCCAGCTCGCCACGATCAGGTCGCGCGGCAGGTCGGGTATCATCTCGGGATGCTCAACGGCAATATCACCCCAAAACATGACTTGCTTGCCGTAGCGCTGAACGATGCGGGCGGCGGCAACGAGGCTGTTCACATAGACTCGCCCGTAACCTTGCTGCTCCACCAACGCCCGGCTGCGGCCCTGACCCAGCTCAAACGTCTCGTCGCAGCCGATGTGGTAGACAGGCGAGGAAAGAACCGGAACCATCTGGCCGTACAAGTCGTTTAAAAACGCTTCCGCCGTGGGGTCGCCCGCCGCCAGCACGTGGCCGTGTGGGCGCTCCGCCATGCCGCTGTACTGATCGAAACGGAGGATTTTGTGAAGGTGTCCGCAGGCCTCGGTAGCAGGCACGATCTCTACGTGGTACTGGCCGGCGTAAGAGACCAGGGTCTTCCAATCCTGGCGAGAAAGCGTGTCGCTCAGCACGCCGACCAGCGGCTGGCCGTCCAAGCGGAAGGAGTCTTCGATGTACATGTAAAGCTGGTTCATCTTAAAGTCCGCGATCGTCCGCACGATGGACTCCAGGTAACTCAGGCGGGGCACAGGGCCGCGACTCAAGTCGACCTGGGTGCCGCGATAGGCGAGCGCCGGCCAGTCGCGAATGCGCACGGCCTGAAAACGGGCGCCCGCGCCTTCGCCCGCCAGTAATTGTTTGAGCGTCTGCACGCCGTAAAAGAGACCGGCACCGTCTTTTCCCGCCACCACAATGCGCTCCGGCTCGACCTCCAACGCGTATCCTTGTGCGCCAATGCCGGCGGTGCTGATCCCCGATTTGCTCAGCAGCTGCGAAACTAGCGGCTGGTCAAGACGTCCGAGAACGATCGCCCGGGTGCCGGACGGCGGTTCCGCCGCCGTGACCGGCAACCGCGACCCGGACACCAGCTCCAGTTCCTCGTTCAGGCTGCGAGCCGCAGCCCGATCTTCGGCCGCCGTCGCCGGAGGTAGAACAATCGCCACCTTCGGCGTCACCGAAAAGCTTCCCGATTGGGTCTCCACCTCTCTCGGCTGCGGGATCAGGGCGGGCTGCTCGGCGCGCGCCGGGCTCGACCAGCCCAGCAGCACGGGAACGAGGGCCAGCAGAGGGATCAGCCGGTGCCACCGGCAGCGACGGGCGTTCGGCAGGGCGACGGACCGCACATGGACCTCCCTATTTCACTTGCCGGGGCGCAACGGTCAAACTTCCCCGGAAGCAGGACTAAAACCGGAGCGCTCATGAAGCGGGTCAGTCTATGAGGCTCGGCTAGGACTGTCAAGCCAACCCGGCTGCGCTGCGAATCGCGTCCGAAATCACTCTCGGGCGGCGGCGAGAGCTTCCGCAATGTCGACGGCATTTTCGGCCGCCAGCCGCAGGTTATCCACTGCCGCCCAAATCCAGAAGCCTCCCGCCCGTCCCGGGTCGGCGGCGATGGCGTCGACGAGAATGTCGCCGGTGCCGCTAGTTTCCGCCTGCGACGGAGCCGGATCGGCGTAAAGGTGCAGGCGAACGCGCTCACCGCTCAGAGACTCGGCGAGGTGGGCGGCGCTCGCCGGCTCCGGCACCTCCACATAGAGCGAGATGGCCATCGAATAAAACACCGGCGCCTGAAGGATCTTTAAGGCCGGCGGCGAAATGCCGCGGCCGAAATGTTCGCGAAGCTCGCGGCGCACCCGTTGTTCGATAAGGGTGAGGCCGCTCCCTTCCGCGCGCCCCAGCCGGGGTAGGAGATTAAAGGCCAGTTGCGCCCCGAAGACATGGCGAGGAATCTTCTGAAAACTCAAAAGATTGACCGTCTGCTTCTGAAGTTCCTCAATCGCCCGAGGCCCGAAACCGGAGGCGGGGCTGAAAATTTGGGCGGCGGCGGTCCGGATTTCGAAGCGGGCCCGCAAGCGCCCGAGGAGCGTGCTCAAGACGATCGTGGCGGGGTGAGGAGCGACGAGGATTCCACCGGACAAACCGCCGGCGCGGGCGGCCGCAGCCCGGTCAAGAAAAGGGATCAAGACGGGGGCGCCCGCAGAAGGCTCGAAGTTTCCCTCCAGGTCGATCACGGAACCGCCGGTGGACTCGGAGGCCGCCGGCTTTCCCCGGCCGGCCGGCCCGCGCTCGAGGCCGCTCAGGAAGGCCGGGGGATGGCGGGGCCGGGCGGCGAGAAACGCGAAGTCCAGGTCCGCGAGCGTCACCTCGCGATCGGCCACCGCCTGTCGCGAGCCTCCCCGCAGGTCGACGATCGGCAACTCAGGTTCGCCCTCGTCGGCTTCAAAGGTCACCAGGCGACAGGTGGGAAAGCGGCGCTCCTCAAGGACGCCGAGCAATTCCTTGCCGAGAAGGGAGGAAGCGCCGAACACGGCGACGCGGAAACCCTCGCTCATCCCGCGTGTACCTCTTTTGGCGCCGGCGGATGGGGGCGCAGGCGGGCGATGATCCGCAGAGTCGGACCCGATAGCATGTAGGCGACGGCCAGAGCCAGGAGCGTATACTCGGAATAAATCCAGACGGCGTAAATCACCACCCCGATGAGGATGATGGCGGCGTAAGGCCGGCGCCGGCGCAGATCGAGCGATTTGAAGCTCGGATAGCGAATGCGGCTGACCATCAAAAACCCCAGCAGGGCCACGGTCCCGAGCCACACCACGCCGTAGTTCCAGTCGTGGATTGCGTACTTGCGGCAATGCACCACCGCGGCAATCACACCGGCCGCCCCCGGAATCGGCAACCCGACAAAATAGCGCCGGTCGCTCGTGGGCCGCGCGGTCTGGATATTGAAGCGCGCCAACCTGGCCGCCCCGCAAATGACGAAGCCAAAGGTGACCATCCAACCGGCCTGCTGGAAGTGAGGGCCAAAGATCGGTCCGATGGCCTGCTCGACCGGCCGGATGCCCCACGCCAGGGCCAGCAGGGCCGGGGCGATGCCAAAGGTGATGACATCAGCGAGGGAGTCAAGTTCTCGGCCAAAATCCGAGGTTGCTCCCGTCAACCGGGCGATGCGTCCGTCGAGGCCGTCCAAGAGGATGGCCCAGCCGATGGCCTTCGAGGCGTTGTCAAACGCCAACCGGCTCAAATCAGCTCCAGCGCCGGCCGTCAACAAGATCGAGGCGGCCCGAAGCGTTGAAACCACGGCGTAGTACCCACAAAGAAGCGTCCCGACAGTGAACAGGCTGGGCAAAATGTAAAACCCGCCGTGGAGCCGGCTCTTGTCTCCGGACACTTCTGCAGGCGAATAGTCCAAGTCATCTCCTCGTCTCATGGGCGGGCGGGCCGATGCGCCACGATGATCGTAACCTGTTTATTTTCTATAAAATATAAAACCATTGGAACCTGTCCACCATCGGGTCGGCCTTCAACCCCTTCTGCCGGCCCCACCGGTGACGAGTCTGCCGCCATCTCGGCGCGGCAGAGCCCGGCCCGTTATTTTGTGGCCGCACTGTTTAAATAACCCTTGTGTTTTCTGCAACATCCTGGATTCTTCCGGCTTCGCCTTCAGGCCTCGGGGTTGGGTCCGCCGCTGACACGGCGACCACCGAACTTCCTGCCCGCACTCGATCCCCCACCTTTACCCGTAACTGAACCCCCGGAGCCACCATCAGGTCTACCCGTGATCCAAACTTGATCATCCCCACCCGCTCCCCAAGTTGCAGCCGGTCCCCCGGACGCTTCCAAAATACGATGCGGCGGGCCAGCAGCCCCGCGATCTGCTTGACCACCACCAATCCCTGCTCGCCTTCGACGCTAAACACGTTCTGTTCATTCTCCATCGACGCCGCCGCGCGGGAGGCCACCCGGAAGCGGCCGGGCTTATAGATAACGGCTCGCACGGTTCCAGCCATGGGCGAGCGGTTCACATGGACGTCCAGAGGCGACATGAAGATGCTGAGGCGACGCATCGGGCGCCCCTCAAAGTCGTCGTCGGCCACGGCAACCACCTTGCCGTCGGCCGGGGACACAATGACCCCGGGATCGGTGGGAACGCTCCTCTCTGGGTCGCGGAAGAAAGCGAGGGTCAAGGCGGAGAGCACGAAAAAGACCGCAGCCGGCCCGTAAAGATGCAACAGCAGCGAACCGCCGGCCATCACCAGGAGCGGCAGTCCGTACCCGTATCCTTCTTTCACCATAGGTCTTGCGCGGTCAGCTCGGCCGCAGCGCCTCGCGACGGTGCCCGCGGGGACGCGCGACCTCTTCCGCGCTGGGATGTTCCCTGCCCTCCGGCTTCTTTCGAATCGAAACCGTACCGGCCCGACCGCTTTAGGCGTTCCCGGCTTGCCGCATCAACCTTTCCATCTGGTCCTTGACGCGCAGCTTCAGCTTCTTCAAGCGCACCTCTTCCATCTGTTCTTGTTCGGTGAGGTAGCGGCGGGAAGCCAGTTGGTCAAGCAAGGCGTCGTAACGGGCGTGCTCTTCACGAAGGTGTTGGTACTCTGGATTATTGACCATCGACGACTCCCGGATGGTCCCGGTCGAAGTGCTCACGGACGCGTCACCTCCTCGACGAAGATCACGGCTGGAAGAAGCCTAGCACACTGTCATCGGAGCTTCAATCAATTCTTTGAAGGCCGCTCCAAGCACGCCGCCGGCCGCGAGAACGGGCACGGCACGTGGAGTCAAAACAGCCGGGAAGCGGCCGGGCGACCGGCCTTCAGTGGCCCTAGGATCGTCCAGAACGGGCGGGCAGCTACCACCCCCTAGCCCGGCAAGTCAAGCGTGGTTACCACGTGGTTACACGCAATGGCGGGCCCTTCGGCCGAGGGCCCGGGAAGCCAAATTGACCCGGAAAAGCGAATTTCGAGGTTTTAGGCCGCCTAACGTGGCTTGCAGGATTTTCCTTCGCCCCGGGGAGTCGATAGCGTAAGTGATAGACAAAACAGGGTTTAGCGATTGTGAGAGTCGGCAGGGAACGGAATGGGCAGGAGGGTCTGGGCAACGACACCCCCGGTCTCGGGATGCGGAGGCACTTGCGCCCCCCAACCCATGCTTGGCATGATGACTCGCATGGCGCTCTGCCGCTCCCACCTGAGGTCCGCGGTCCTGGCCGGCAGCTTGGCCGTCGCTTGGGCCGGAATGGCCGCCGCCCGCACGCTTTCGGAAGGACCCCAGCTTTCGAAACCTGATACGGCGGAAGCCCATCTGGGCAGAGGCTACGAAGCCCTGAAAGATGAGCGGTATCGTGAAGCCACTGACGAATTTCAGGCGGCGCTGGCTCTGAATCCCAGCCTCACACCTGCGCGCTACCAACTCGCCGTCTGCCGGTTCGCTTTGGGCGATTTCCGGCGGGCGCGCGAAGAGTTCGAACGCTTGGATCAGGAGACCGGCGGGAGTCCCAATATCGCCTACTACCTGGCCAGACTGGACCTGAGCGAAGGAAACCCCGAGGCGGCCATCAAGAGACTCGTCCGGCTGGTGAAAGATCCGCCTTTTGCCGACACGCCGTATTATCTGGGTAAGGCGTACCTCGAGCGGCAGCAGCTGGATCAGGCCGAGAAATGGTTGCTGGCCGCGGCACAGGCCAACCCCCGCGATTACCGCGTCGCCGACCACTTGGCGCGAGTCTACCAGCGCGAGGGGAGGAAGGCGGACGCTGAGAAGCAATTCGAGATATCGTCGCGCCTGCGGCAGTATTACGATCAAAGCGCTCAGGAAGCCGTGGCGTGCAGCCGGATGCTCGAGACCCAACCCTTGGACGTGGCGCGCCCGGCCTGCCAGCGGCTCTTCGATCTCCGCGATCCCGACCGGCTCACCACCCTCGGATTGCTATACGGCCAGCATGGTTTCTACGCCGAAGCCGTCCCGCCGCTCGAGATGGCCAGCCGCCTTGATCCCGATTCTTTCGAAATCCAGCACGATCTAGGACTGACCTACTTTCGGCTGCGGCGCTATGCTGAGGCGTGCGCCGCCCTGGCCAAGGCCGTCGTTCTGCGCCCGGAGTTTTTCGGGTCCAACGCTCTGTTGGGTGCTGCGCTTTATGCTCTGGGCCGGGACGACGCGGCGTATACGGCGCTCAGCCACGCCCACGCGCTGAACCCCCAGGATCGCGACACGGCGGAACTTCTGTTTAAAGAGTCCATGATTCTGGCTGACCGGGAGGAGAACCATAAAAACTACAGCTCGGCGCTGACTTACCTCCAGAGCGCCGTGCAGTTGCGGCCTGAGGATCAGGAGATTCGGAAGCGGCTCTCCGCGTTATCACGGCGCATGGGTGAAGCCCGGTGATCGGGACCCGGCGACTGGAACCGCGGCCGCGAACCTCCCACGAGCCGGCGCTCGGGATCGCCGCCTGCCGCCACGGGTTCGAGCGTAGACACGACCGGCGGCAACACAGCGGCCAGAGAGACGCGCCGCGCGCGGCGTTCTCGCCTGTCACCGGGAAGACGGCCGTCGTCACCTTCCAAAGCGGAGAATGCCGTTAGAAATAGATGGCTGCTGGCGAGGCTTGAAGGGGGGTGGGTCACAAGGTCTTTGGGGAGGAAATATGAAGCTCAGAAATCGGGTTGCGGTGATCACGGGGGCCGGTTCTGGGATAGGCCGCGTCTCGGCCGTGGAGTTTGGGCGCGAGGGCGCCCGAGTCGTCGTGGCGGACATCAACGTGGCGGGCGCCGAGGAGACGGTGAAGCAGGTCGAAGCCCTGGGTGCTACGGCCCGCGCCATCCGCACGGACGTGGCCGATCCAAACTCTGTGCAGCGCCTGGTGACAGAGACTCTCGAAGCCTTCGGGCAGGTCCACGTGCTGTTTAACAATGCCGCGATCCAGGTGAACAAGACCGTGGAAGAGACGACCCCCGAGGAGTGGAACCGGGAAATGGGCGTGAATCTCGGCGGCATTTTTCTTTGTTCAAAATTCTTTCTGCCCCACCTTCGGCGCACTCGCGGATGCATCATCAACATGGCTTCTGTGAATGGCTTCTTTGTGGAGCCGATGTGCGCGGGTTACTGCGCCACCAAGGGAGGCATCATCGCCCTCACCAAGGCGATGGCCATCGACCACGGCAAGGACGGTATCCGAGTCAACTGTATCTGCCCCGGGTACATCGACGCGGGTCTGGCGTGGGGCTATTTCAAGGCCCAGGCCGACCCCGCCGCCGCCCGCGCCGCCGCTGGGAAGCTCCACGCCCTGGGCAGAATCGGCAAGCCGGAAGAAGTCGCGCGGGTGGCGGTCTTCCTGGCCAGCGATGATGCGTCGTTCATGACCGGCTCGGCCGTGGTCGTGGATGGAGGATTTGGGTCTGGTCTTCCCCCGCAGACTTAAAGGACGGCTTGGATTGGTGGCGGTTTGCGAGGGGAGCATCCTCGGCTGGGAGTGTGATCGACGGGCAGCTTCCCGAGGACTGAAAGAATGGAGCGGGAGACGGGAATCGAACCCGCGACGTCCAGCTTGGGAAGCTGGCATTCTACCGCTGAATTACTCCCGCTCGTTCCAAGAGAACCCCTGCGTTGGCCGCTCCCAGGGCGATCTCCCGCCGCGCACCTTCACTATATCACATCCCGGCCGCCGCCGGCCGTCAAGTCGGCTACCCATGACGAAAGATGGTTAAGGCTTCGATAGTCGGTACGGTCCGCCTGCAACGGAGTAATGGAAATTTCGTGCTTCAAGACGGCGGCATAATCGGAGTCCGGCTCAACGTGTTCGCGAATCACGTTTTCGTCCTGCCAGTAATAAGGGCGACCCCGGGGATCGCGCTTCTCGTGAATGATATTCTGCGAAACCTTGCCGCTCTGCCGCGTGAAGCGGATGCCGCGCGCCGGCCCCGGCGGGACGTTCACGTTGAGCATGACGCCGGGCGGCAGGCCTTCGGCCAGCACCTTGCCCGCCAGCCGGCCGGCGAAGGCGGCGGCGGTCGAAAAATCCGGGTTGTGGCGCACAGCGAGCGAGACCGCGATGGCCGGAACTCCGTGCAAGGTGGCCTCAAGAGCCGCGGCCACGGTGCCCGAGTAAACGATGTTCTCGCCCAGATTGGCGCCCAGGTTGATGCCCGAAACCACCAGTTGCGGCTGGAACCGCAGCAGGTGGAGCGCGATGATGACGGCGTCAGCGGGCGTGCCGGAGACGCTGAAGTGACGCTCGTCGATCTGCTGAAGGCGTAAGGGAGCGTGGATGGTGATGGCCTGGCTGGTGCCGCTTCGCTCTGAGTCCGGCGCCACCACCATGAGCTCGCCGAGCGAGGCCAGGCTCTGCTCGAGCGCCTTCAACCCCTCGGCGTGGATGCCATCGTCATTGGTAAGAAGAATTCTTGCGGTCACGCTCGGAGCCCGGCGGAAGGTCTGCTGGCTGCGCCGGCCGCGGCGCCGCGGACCAGCGCCAAAACCGGCGGGCGACGCCACGCGAAGGATGAGTTACGGCTGCTCCTGGATGGCTTCGGCGTCGATGGTGATGTCGACGAAGCGACCTACGACAACCCCCCCGTTATCGAGGGTGCTGTTCCAACTCACGCCAAAATCGTGCCGATTGACGGTCGTTGTGGCGAGAGAACCGGCGCGAATCTTGGGTCCCTGGTCTGCCCCGTCGACCCACCATGGGGTCGCCCATTGTCCGAGATAGCGCACCTTCAGGAGGACTTCCCGCGCAACACCGCGCAGAGTCAATTGACCCGTGACCAGATAATCGCGGTCGCCGATGATTTCAACCTTGCCGCCTCGGAAGCTGATCTCCGGGTGGTTTTCCACGTCGAGAAAGTCCGCGCTGCGCAGGTGGGCGTCACGGTCAGGTTCGCCGGTCCAGACGGACGCAGCGTCCAGGTGAGCCTCCACCTGTGAGTCAAGCGGCCGCTTGGGGTCGAACGCCAGTCGCCCGCGGACGTTCTTAAAATGACCACGCACGTGCGTCACCATCATATGGCGGACACAAAACTCCGCCGCCGTGTGTCCGGGCTCAAAAAACCACTCCGCCATGATCCCGCTCGCCGAGCCACGCTGGAGTATAACGCCATCCGAAGCCGGGGCCCATCCGTAGGGAAAAGAGCGCCGCCCCGCTTGACAGCCTCGGAAGCAGACTGCTAGCCTCGATCATAGCATCAGGAGAGGGGGAAGAGCGAGGAGAAAAACACTATGAAGGTTCGCTCGGTGCTGCTTGCCGCTTGGCTGGCCGCCGGTCTGTGGACGGGGAGCGCCTACGGCCAGGAGCAGGAGCCCCCGAAGGCCGGGACGGCCCGATTCGGGAATCCGACCGGCGTGGCTCGAACTCTTCAAGGGTACGTTTACGGGGTCGTGAAGCAGATCGAGAAGGACGCCCTGATCCTTGACAAGACGGAGTTTGGGGACGATCAGACCTTTAAGCTTGAGCTTAAGACCAAGTTCGTTCACGATGGAAAGCCCAGCAAGATCGAAGACCTGAAAGTGGGCGAGATGGTCTTCGTGAAGATGAAGCGAGACCGGAAGACCCACGAGATGATCGCAGAGCGCGTCGTGAGCGGCGTCGAGCCGACCGTGGCCCCGTAACGACGCCCTCGGGCGCCAGGCGAGTGGAAATCCGCGTCCGCCGGCCGAGGCCCTTCCGTCGCCGCGCGATGGCCCGCCTTTGAAGACCGCCACGTTGATCTATAATCCCGTCGCCGGGCGAGTTCCGGGACGGCGCGAAGGCGAAATGCGCCAAGCCCGCGCCGTGCTCGAAGCTTCAGGCTTCCGGGTGAGGCTGGAGCGGACATGGGGGCCGGGCAGCGCCGAACACCTGGCGCGGGAAGCTGCCGCCGAAGCGGAGGCGGTGATCGTGTGCGGGGGCGACGGGACCCTCAACGAGGCTGTCAATGGCCTGGCGGGCTGCGCGACCCCGCTGATCATATTGCCGGGCGGCACGGCCAACATTGCGGCGCGTGAGCTCGGGTTGCCGCTCGATCCGGTGCTCGCCGCCCGCGCCGCCGGCGGATGGATCTCGCGCCGCATTTCGCTGGGACTGGCCAGGTTCACGTCGGGCTCGGCGGCCGAATCCCGGCGATATTTTTTGAGCGTCGCCGGGGTGGGATTCGACGCCTACGTCATCTCCAAACTCTCCGTCGCGTTCAAGACCTCCTGGGGAGTGGCCGCTTATGTGGGCGAAGCGTTTCGGCAGTGGGCTCGAGGCCGGTTTCCGGGGCTCGTGTGCCGCGTGGACGGTCGAGAAGTGGCGGGCACGTTCGGCGCCGTTCAGCGGACGAGCCTGTACGGCGGCTGGCTGCGCCTGGCCCCCGGCGCCAGCCTGTTTCGCGATCGACTCACCCTGTGCCTGTTCAAAAGCTCGAGCCGGATTCGCTATTTGACCTATGCGGTCGCCGTGCTGCTGCGCCGGCACACGCGGTTGCCCGACGTGGCCTTGATCGAGGCGGGCGAAGTCGGCTGCGCGCCCGCGCCGGAGGGGGAAAGGGTCTACGTGGAGACGGATGGCGAGCTGGCCGGCGCGCTGCCGGCCACGTTCTCGGTGGCCCCAAACGCGCTGACGCTGCGAGTGCCGCAGAGGGCGGCCGAGGGTTGACCGGCAGCACCGAGCCGCCGCCCGACCCGCGACGGTTGGGCATTGGCGGCGTTCCGCGCCCGGCACGCAACGGTTGCGCCCGTGGATAACCTCACTCACACCCTCACCGGCATGGCCATCAGTCGAGCCGGAATCCATCGCCAGACGCGCTTCGCCACGGCCGCCTTGATCCTGGCGGCGAACGCGCCGGATGTGGATCTGGTGACGCGCTTCTGGGGAAGCGCCACCTACCTCAAAGACCATCGCGGCCTCACCCACTCGATTCTCGGTGTCACCCTTTTGGCGGCCGTGACGGCCGGGCTGGTTTATGGCATCGGGCGCCGGGCGCGGCCGAAGGCCGGCGCGCCGCCGCTCGATGGGCGCTGGCTCGCCCTCGGCTGCTGGATCGGCACCGCCAGCCACCTGCTGCTCGACTGGACGAATGCTTACGGCGTGCGGCCGTTCATGCCCTTCAACGATCGCTGGTACGCCGCCGACATCATGCCCATTATCGATCCGGCGCTGCTCCTGCTGCTGCTCGCCGGGCTTCTGCTGCCGGGGCTGTTTCGAATGGTTTCCGAAGAGGTCGGCGCGCGGAAGCCGGTCTCGCGCCGCGGCGCCTTCTTCGCCCTCGGAGCCATGCTGGCCCTCTGGCTGGTTCGCGGCTTCGCCCACGCCCGCGTGCTCAGTCTGCTCGAGGCCCACACCTACAGCGACGAAGCGCCGCTTCAAGCGGGCGCGTTTCCCACCCTCAATCCGCTCGCTTGGACTGGCGTGATCGAAACCGAATCGGCTTTCCACCTTCTTCCGGCCAGCGCCCTTGCGGGCGATGCCGACCTTGAGCACGATGAGATCTTCTACAAGCCCGCTCCCTCCCCGGCTCTGACGGCGGCGCTCGGCACCAGCCTGGGCCGGGTTTTTTCCCGCTTCGCCCGCTTTCCGTGGGCCCAGGTGACGCCCGCCGAGGACGGCTTCGAGGTCACGATTCAAGACCTGCGCTTTGCTTCGCCTCACGCGGCGGGGCGCGCCTTCTATATCGATATCCGGCTCGATCGCAACCTGTGTGCCGTCTCCGAGGAATTTCACTTCGCCGGCCCGCCCGCCGCCGGCCGCTGACCGAGCCGCTCCCCCCGCTTTTGCCAGTAACGATAGAGCGTCCAGGCCACCAGAATGAAAGCCGCCATGGCCAACGAAAACGATACCAGGTGGCGCTTGAGGTAAGCCTCCGCTTCCCCGCCGTATCTCATGCCGACGAAGGCTTCGAAAGCGAACCGCAGACCCCGCCCCAGCACCAGCGCCGCCCCAAATCGCGCCGCGTTCACCGAGACGGCCCCGGCCACGATCGGCACGATCTTGAACGGCGCCGGCGGCGGAAGCAAAGAGGCCACGAGAACGGTGACGAAATCATTGCGCTCGAGCCAATGCTGGGCGCGCCCGGCCTGGCTGGGGGGAGCGTTGCGGCGCAGAAACCGGCTGCCGTGGTGCGAGAGTCCATACATGGCGAAAGCACCCGCCACGGATCCGAGAGTCGAGTCCAGGGCGTAGAACAGCGCCAGCTCCGGGTGGCGGCCGGCCAGATGGAGCAGCAGAAGATCGTTGATCACCGGGAAGGCGAGAAAGGAGGAGTCGAGAAAATTAATGCCGAACAGCCCCCAGCCCCCGTGCCGGCCGAAGGCACCTGCCAGGTGAAGGGAGAGGGCCTTGATCAGATGCAGCAGATGGCGCAGGCGTCACCTCACGGCGCAAAAGGGCTATTGTAGGCGCCGGCGGGCGGCCGCGCAACGCCCCCGCCCCGCGGCATCATGCTAGGCTACATCATGGCCGGTTCTTGACACCGCCGCTCCGCCTCGGTTATGCTAGGTAGCGAGGGGTGGTGGCATTTCCATCCCGCAAGCGTAACTCGACCCTCCGAAAGGGCTCCCACTCATGGCGGATCAAGAACTGATTCCGGCGGCGAGGCAGATTCCCGTCAACATCGAAGACGAGATGCGCAGCTCGTATCTCGACTACGCGATGAGCGTGATCATCGGGCGGGCTCTGCCCGACGTCCGCGACGGGCTGAAGCCTGTCCACCGCCGCATCCTCTACGCGATGTACAAAGAGGGCATCACGTCGGACAAGCGCTACGTGAAATGCGCCGGCGTGGTGGGCGAGGTGATCAAGAAATACCACCCGCACGGCGACTCCGCCGTCTACGACACCTTGGTGCGCATGGCCCAGGATTTTAATATGCGTTATCCGTTGATCGACGGCCAAGGCAACTTCGGCTCCGTCGACGGCGACCCGCCGGCCGCCTATCGGTACACGGAGTGCCGCCTGGCGCCGATCGCCGAAGAGCTGCTTGCCGACATTGAAAAGGAGACGGTGGATTTTGTCCCCAACTTCGACGAGTCCACGTCGGAGCCCACCGTGCTCCCGGCGCGCGTCCCGAATCTGCTCGTCAACGGCTCGGACGGGATTGCCGTCGGCATGGCCACCAAGATCCCCCCTCACAATTTGACGGAGATCATCGACGCCACGATTTTGCTGATCAACAAGCCCAACGCCACCCTGGATGAAGTGCTGGCGGTCGTGCCCGGTCCGGACTTTCCCACCGGGGCCTACCTGTACGGCCGCAGCGGCATCAAGGCCGCCTACGAGAGCGGACGGGGCCAGTTCACCCTGCGCGCCAAGGCGGCCATCGAACGCCCCAACAAGGAGAAACAACAGATTGTGATCACCGAGATTCCGTATCAGGTCAATAAGGCCGCGGTGATCAAGCGCATTGCGGAGCTCGTGCAAAACAAGAAGATCGAAGGCATCGCCGACGTGCGCGACGAGTCGGACCGCGAGGGGATGCGAGTGGTGATCGAGCTCAAGCGGGGCGAACAGCCGGAGGTGGTTCTGAACAACCTGTACAAGCACACCCAGTTACAGGAAAACTTCGGCATGATCATGTTGGCCATCGTCAACGGACAGCCGCGAACGCTGCCGCTGATGGAGGCCATCCAGCTCTTCATTGACCATCGCGTCAGCGTGGTGCGGCGCCGCACGGTGCACGATCTCCGCAAGGCCGAGGAACGCGCCCACCTTTTGGAAGGCTTTCTGAAGGCGCTCGACCACATTGATGCCATCATCCGGCTGATCCGCGCCTCCGCTGCCCCCAAGGAAGCCCGCGACGACCTGATGACCCGCTTCGCCTTCACTGAACGCCAGGCCCAAGCCATCCTCGAGCTGCAGTTGCAACGCCTCACCGCGCTCGAACGGGGAAAGATTCAGGAAGAATACGACGCTCTGCAGAAAAAGATCGCCGAATATAAGGAAATGCTGGCTAGCGAGAAAGTTCTGAAGCGGGTCATCGTCGAGGAGTTGAAAGCCGTGCAGAAGCAGTACGGCGACGCGCGCCGGACTGCGATCATCGAGGAACAGGCAGAAATCAAGCTGGAAGACCTGATTGCCGACGAGGACGTGGTCATCACCCTGTCCCACTCCGGATATCTCAAGCGCACGCCGCTGTCCACCTACCGCCAGCAGGGACGGGGCGGGAAGGGCCGCATGGGGATGAAGACCCGGGACGAGGACTTCGTGGAACACCTCTTCATCGCTTCGACGCACAGTTACATTCTGGTGTTCACGAACACGGGCCGGCTTTACTGGCTGAAGGTATACGAAATTCCCGACGTGGGCGCAGCGGGCAAAGGGAAACATATCTTGAACCTTGTCAACCTGGGCCCGGGCGAGAAGGTGGCAGACGTGGTCGCGGTGAAGGACTTGCCCGATCAACCCCGCGACGTGGCGGTGGACGGCGAAACCTACGCGGCCGAGGGCTACGTCACCATGGTGACGCGCCGCGGCGTCATCAAGAAGACGCGCCTGGCGGAGTTTTCCAATCCGCGCACGGCGGGCATCGTGGCCATGAAAATCGAAGACGGCGACGAACTGATCGCCGCCCAGCGCACCTCGGGCCGCGATACGATCTTTCTGGCCTCGCACGAGGGCATGGCGATTCGCTTCCCGGAGTCCGACGTCCGCGACATGGGCCGAGCCGCCTTCGGGGTCAACGGCATGAATCTTGATCCCGATGATTTCCTGGTCGGAATGGAAATTGTGGGCGAGAAGGAGTTGATCCTCTCGGTGACCGAAAAAGGCTTCGGCAAACGGACGCCGATCACGGAGTACCGTCTGCAGTCGCGCGCCGGCAAAGGTGTGATCAACGTCAAGACCACTGAGCGCAACGGAAAGGTCGTGAGCGTGCTCAGCGTCAGCGAGGACTCTGAAGTGATGATCATCACCCAGCAAGGGAAGATCACGCGCTTGGACGCCAGCACGATTCGCGAGTCCGGCCGCTCGGCGCAGGGCGTCAAGCTGATCAGCCTGGAAGAAGGCGATCAGGTGGCCGCGGCGTGCCTGGTGACCAACGAAGCGAACGATAACGGCGAGGGCCCGCCCCCCGGCACGCTCCTGCAGTGACCCGGCCGATAGCGATGAGCGGTTCGAGCGGTCTTGTCCTCGGCCGTCACCCTTGCGGCCGGCGATCGATCGATTGAATATAGATGCCGAGAGGCCGGTCCCCCGCCATAACGAACACCACCGCCTTGAGCCGCCGGGCCGGCGTGTCAAATGCTGCCAGCGGCACCTGGAACGCCACCACGGCCGCGCCGCCCGGCGAATCGGGGAGCGAAGCGTAGAGGGCCAGACTGCCGTCGCTGGCGCGGTAGGCCTGCCACCTCGCACCGACAATCTTGCCTCCACCGTGGAAATTAACGGCGATCCGCAGGCGGGCGCCGACCCCATTGCGGAATCGGACCGGGATGCGCAGCGAAAGATTCTCCCCGCGGGGATCGACGGCGGCCTTGACGGCTTCGATAAGGGCGAGTGGCGGTGCGTTGCCGCCCGGCGACGCCGCGGCGTTCGGCCATTGAGCACGGAAGATGGCCAGAGCTACCCTGGCCGTGTCGGCGTTCTGAGCCTCGCGGTCTTCCCAGCGCGGGTGCGTCAGTAGGAACCGCCCGAGCCGCGGCTGGTCGGGGACGTAGAAGCGGATGCAGCGGTCGAACGCGATCACATAATCGGGATGAAAGCCGGCCGCAGCCATTAACAGCATTCCCACCCGATCCGCTTGGTATTCACGCCGGCGTGCATGGGCGAGACGGCCCCTTTCGTCGCCGGCCGTATCCAGGTGCAGGATCGACCGCGCCGGAGGGTCGGGGTTGGCGCCACGGCCCCGATAAAGCTCTTCCAGCTTCTTCTCGAATCCCGGCCGGTAGGCTTCATCCTGGGGCAGAATGATGACGTGCGCGATTTCGTGGCTTAGCACGGCGGCCCACAGCCCGCGATCCTGGCCGAGAACGTCGGCCAGGCCGCCCGTGACGAAGATCTCGCCATCACCGCTCGAGGCCGCGTTGAGGTGCCGATCCCCTGAAATCGTGACCCGCCAGCGATACGGTGGCAGGGCCTGACCGGGCGGACTCGAGATCAAGGTCCGTAGAACTTCGCTGGCGACCGTAGGAAGAGGCAGCCTCGGCGGCGAAGCGCCGGCGGCGCTGATCGCCGCCGCTAAGGTCCAGATTGCTGGTGGTAGGAAGACCATAGCAGCTCTGCAACGCCGGGAGGGGCGAGCCACCCGGCAGAGCACCACGTTAGGCAAAGACCGCGCTGGTTGTCAACGCCGCGCGGGCCCGGCCGCGCCCGGCCTCGACGTTGCCAAACGCAGGCGGCGGCGCTATGCTGGAGCGTGCCGATTTCGATGAATGACCTGCAAGCCAAAGAGCAACGGTTATATGAAGACATGGCGCGAGTGGGCTCGCTCATCGTCGCCTACTCGGGCGGTGTCGACTCAGCGTACCTGGCTTACGCCGCCCATCGGGTGCTCGGTGAGCGCATGCTCGCCGTGACTGCCGTCAGCGCCAGCTATTCGGCGCGGGATCGCGAGCTGGCGAAAGCCTGCGTGGCGCGGACCGGGTTTCCGCACGAGTTTATCGAAACGGACGAGCTGTCCGATCCCCGCTACCGCGCCAACCATCCCGATCGCTGCTACTTTTGCAAGGACGAACTGTTTACCCGCCTAGATGAGCTGAGGGCGCGGCGCGGCTATGCCGCCGTTGCTTACGGCGTGAACGTCGACGATCAAGGTGACTGGCGTCCGGGCCAGCTCGCCGCCCGAGAGCACCGAGTGCTGACGCCCCTGCTCGACGCCGGTCTCACCAAAGCGGAGATCCGCGAGCTGGCCCGCCGCGCGGAGTTGCCGGTGTGGGACCGTCCGGCCTCCGCCTGCCTGTCCTCCCGCATCGCTTACGGCCTGGAGGTGACGGCCGAGCGGCTGGCGGTGGTCGAGAGAGGAGAGGAAGCGTTGCGCCAGCTCGGTTTCCGTCAATTCCGCGTGCGCCATCACGACCAACTCGTGCGCATCGAAATCGCGCCGGATGAGCTGCCCCAGGCCCTTTCACCGGCCATGGCACGCCGGTTGGTGGAAGTGTTCAAGGCGTTGGGATTTGCGTTTGTGACGCTGGACCTGGAGGGCTACCGGCAGGGATCGCTGAATCTGATCAAGCTTTCCCACCGTTCGGCCGACTCGGCGGGATCGCCGCGGCGGACGCCGTGAGGCCGGTCGCGGTGACGGCGAGAGAGAGGATTGCGTGCGTCATCGAGTGCTGTTCGTCGCTGCAGCAGCCATGGTCTCTTGGGTTTCGCCAACGGCTTCTGCTCCCGTGAAGTCGATCGCCGAGCGGCTCGGCTACCCGGCCGATGCCAAGCTGTTGATCATCCACGCCGATGATCTGGGGGTGGCTCACTCGGTGGACGCAGCCACCTTCGCCGCGCTGGACGAGGGCGCCGTCACCTCAGCCAGTCTCATGGTTCCCTGCCCGTGGTTGAGCGAGGTCGCCGAGTATGCGAAAGCGCATCCCGACGCCGATTTGGGATTGCACCTCACGCTGACGAGCGAGTGGAAGACATACCATTGGGGGCCCGTGGCGCCTTGGGATCAGGTGCCCAGCCTGCTCGACCCGGAAGGATACTTTTGGAACGAGGTCGAACCGCTAGCCGAACACGCCCGACCCCCCGAGGTGGAGCGGGAGATTCGCGCTCAGATTACTCGCGCTCTGGCGGCGGGCATTCATCCCACCCATCTCGACATGCATATGGGGGCGCTGGCCGCGCGGCCGGAATTTTACGCCGTCCTGGTGAAGGTCGCCCACGAATACCGGCTGCCCTTCCTGGCCGTCCGGGTCACCGACGAGCGCCGCAAGATGCTCTCGCTTCTCGGGCCGAACGATATCGTGATGGATTCGCTCGTCATGTTCGACTCGCGCGTGCCCGCCAACCAATGGACGCCTTCTTACGTCCGGGCCTTGCAGTCGCTTCAGCCCGGTCTTCATTACCTGATCGTGCATCTGGGTCACAACGATGCGGAATTGCAAGCGATCACGGTTGATCACCCCGATTACGGAGCCGCTTGGCGCGAGCGCGACTTCCGTGCCGTCACCAGCTCGGAATTTCGCCGCGCCCTGGATGAGAATCACATCACTTTGGTTCGCTGGCGGGACCTGCAGAAACTGATGTAGCGGGTTCCCCGGCAATCGAAGAAACCGTTGCGGGCCCGGGGAGCTTTACGACTCCGGGCGGCCGCGATCGGCCAGCTCTTTAGCTACCCGGATCGTCGTGGCGTGAATCCGGACGGTGTCGTCCAGGCGCCGGGCGTACCCGCCGGCCAGCGTTACCGCCACCGGAATGTGGTTCGCGCGTGCGATTTCCAACACCATCCGATCGCGCCGTTCAAGCCCATCGAGACTGAGCCGAAGCCCGCCCAGTTGGTCTTCCCGATAGGGATCAGCGCCGGCCACATAGAAGATGAGATCGGGCTTAAACCTAGCCAGCGACCGATGAAGGCCGTCTTCGAGGGCAGCCAAATATTCGTCATCTTCCGTTCCGTCTTGAAGGTTGATGTCCAAAGAACTGGGAGGTTTCGGATACGGGTAATTGTTCTCCTGATGAATCGAAAATGTGAACACTGTGGGATCGTCCCGGAAGATGGCCGCCGTGCCATTCCCCTGATGAACGTCACAGTCCACCGTCATGGCCCGTTCGAGCGCCCGGTCCTTCTGCAAGCGGCGAATAGCGATGGCCACGTCATGGAGCACGCAGAAACCCTCGCCGTGGTCCGGGAAAGCGTGATGGAATCCGCCGCCGACGTTCGCGCTGATGCCGTCCTCGATCGCCCGCCGGCCAGCCAGGATCGATCCTCCGGCCGCCAGCCATACGGCGCGGACCAACTCGGGCGAATAGGGGACTTCCAAGCGCAGAATTTCAAGGTATGAGAGCGTGCCGGTCTTTAGCTTGCGAATGTAGTCGCGACGATGGACCAAAGCCACGTCGTCATCCGAAGCCGGCTCGGGCTCGATGATGTCTTCCGGCCGCACGACGCCTTCGGCCACCAACTTCTCTTTCGTCAGCCGGTATTTGGCGGAGGGGAAGACGTGGTCGCCGAGGTGCAGATCGTAATCGTCCGAGTAAACAAGCGTCATCAGCGTGGGGTCGCCCGTGCCGTCCATCCTACCCGGGGGCCGGCCGATACTTACGCGGCATGACCAAAACGCTCGCCGATCTTCTTCGATAGCGATAGCAGATCGGCAACCGGCACGAGGCCTGCCAACTTATACCTTCCAATCGAGGCCAGGCCGGCCGAGGCCATGCAGCCGCATTCGCTGCACACCGGATGACCCCCGAACTGGCACGGGCTGATGACCGTGGCAAGGTCCGCCGAGAAGCAGGTCGTGGTCTGGGCAAAAATACACTCGCTCGGAGACGACGGAGGACAAAGATAGCCGGCCAGCACCCCGTCGGGGACATCCACTTTTCGAAACTTCTCTCGAACCTTGGCCAGCGCGGCGACGGCGCGGAGTCGATCGTCGCGGGTCAGCCGCTCCTCCGAACAGCCCCCTTCCTGCGGCGTGAACAGGCTGAACCAAATTTTTCGAACTTCCGGCCGGCCCGACCAAAAGCCGGCGAAATCATCCAGGTAAGTCGGGCTCCGGAGGAGCTGCCGGGTGATGGTGCAGTGGACAATCACATGGTGGCCAGCGATGTGCTTCAGAATGCGATCGTAGGTGGCAGGCGCGCGCCGCCGGTCGTGTTCCGGCTGCAAACCGTCGACCGAGACAGCGAGGTGAAGATGGGGAAAAACCCTCCAGCCTGCTGGAATCGGGCGCACGGCGCTGGTCACCAGCTGCACTTCGATGCCGAGCTTTCCAAGCTGGGGAAGCAGGACGTTTAGTTCGCGATAGCGGACCAACGGCTCGCCCCCAACAATCGAGAGGTGTAAGGGGCGCAGGCGGCGCACCAACTGCAGGACGCCGTCGATCAGGGCCTGGCCCTTCAGGTCCCGCAATTGGCGGAGCGGTCCTGCCGCGCCCAGGTGGCCGAGCTCGTAGGCATAGCACCCGGGGCAGCGAAGCGGGCACTCGCGGGTGATTTCAATCGACAGCAGGGGCCTCCGACCGGCCAGAATCTTGCCCCAGGCGGGAATGACATCCAGCTTCCTGATCGTGACCTCCTTGACGCCTTGCCCGGCTCCCAGCAATCATGCACCGGGCGACGCGGCTTTTCAAGGCCGTCTCTCCGGCGCCGCCGCGCTACTCGACGGTGACGGACTTGGCGAGGTTGCGCGGCTGATCGACATCGCAACCGCGCAGAACAGCGATGTGATAAGCGAGCAGCTGGAGGGGCACCACCTCGGGAATCGGCGACAACAGTTCGTTCGTCGGCGGAAGCGGCACGGCGTGATCCGCCATCTCGGTCACCTCGTGGTCACCCTCGTTGACCAGCGCCACAATCGCAGCTCCCCGCGCCTTGGCTTCTTTGATGTTGAAAATCGTCCGCTCATAACGCACGTGCGATTCGGGCGCCCGCGTGTCCCACGTGGCGATGACGACGACGGGCAGTCCGTCGGCGATGAGGGCGTTCGGGCCATGCTTCATCTCGCCCGCCGGGTAAGCCTCGGCATGAATGTAGGAGAGCTTCTTCATTTTGAGCGCTCCTTCGAGCGCCACCGGAAAATGCACGCCTCGCCCCAAAAACAGAAAATCCGTCGAGCGGTAGAACTGGCCAGCCAGGTCTTCAAACTCTTCGTCCCGCTCAAGCACCCGCTCGAGTTGTTGCGGCATCGCGACCAAATCAGCCAAAAGCTGGCGCGCCTCCGCCGCCGGCAGCAGGCCGCGAATCTGGCCGAGATAGACGGCGAACAGATAGAGGGCGGTGAGTTGGGCGGCAAACGTCTTCGTAGACCCCACTCCGATTTCCGGTCCGGCATGAGTGTAGACCGTGCCGTTGGCTTCGCGCGGCACCATGCTGCCGAGGGCGTTGCAGATGGCGAGGGTCTTTGAGCCCTTGTTCTGGGCCTCCCGCTGCCCGGCGATCGTGTCGGCGGTTTCGCCGGACTGGGTCAGCAGAATGGTCAGAGTTTTGGGATCCACCAGCGGGTCGCGATAGCGGAACTCGGAGGCATAATCCACCTCCACCGGCACGCGCGCCAGGCGCTCGATCATGATCTTGCCAGCCAGGCCGGCGTGTCGCGAGGTTCCCGCCCCGACAATTTGAATCTTTCGAAACGAACGGAAGTCATCTTCGCTGATTTCCATCTCGTCGAGAAACACTTCTCCGGTCTCGGCCGAAAAGCGCCCCAGGGCCGTATCGCGCACGGCGCGCGGTTGTTCGTAGATTTCTTTGAGGGTAAAGTGTTTAAATCCGCCCTTTTCAGCCAGAATCGGGTCCCAGGTAATATGCTGCACGCGGCGGGTGACGGGATGGCCGTCAAAGTCCGTGACTTTCACGCCGTGGGGAGTCAGAACGGCCACGTCGCCGTCAGCCAGAAAAAACAGGTCGCGAGTGTGATAGAGGATCGCCGGAACGTCGCTGGCCGCGAAATACTCGTCCTTGCCTAAACCGATCACGGCGGGCGGGCCTTGGCGGACGGCGACGACCTTGTTGAGATCCCGGGTGGAAATAATCGCCAACGCAAACACACCCACCAGACGGCGCGTGGCGGCGCGCACGGCCTCTTCCAGGCTTGCCTCAGCGGCTCCCGACCCCAACGTCGGAGGTGGGGCTGAGGGAGGACCGGGGTCGCCGGCGGCCGGGCCGCTCGTGCCCGGACCGGGAACAGAGCCCATGCGCGCTCCATTCAGATACTTCTCGATGAGGTGGGCGATGACCTCCGTATCGGTCTCGGTGACGAACGTGTGTCCCTCCGCCTCCAGTTCTCGTTTCAGGTCAAGGTAATTCTCGATGATGCCGTTATGCACCACCACGACCGTGCCGCGGCAATCGCGGTGCGGATGGGCGTTCTCCTCGGTCGGAGCGCCGTGTGTGGCCCAGCGGGTGTGGCCGATGCCATAAGTGCCGTCCATCGGATGGAGGCGGATGACTTCTTCCAGATTGCGCAGCTTACCGACGGCCTTGCGAATCTGGAGAGTTCCGTCTTTGATGACGGCCACGCCGGCCGAGTCGTACCCGCGGTACTGGAGCCGCCGCAGTCCGTCGAGCAGCACCGGCACTACGCGCTTGTTCCCGATATAACCAATAATTCCCGACATATTGTTCGCAGCGGGCCCACGGCCCCGAGCGGCGCGCCAGTTGATTATAGCAAAGGGGTGGCAGCGCGCCGGGTGAGACCATCCTCAGCCGGCCGGAGGATTAACGGGCGGCACGGTTCAGCGCCATCAAGAAGCTACCGGCAAGCGCTGCCGCCATTAAAGCCACCATGATGTAGGTCGGAGCGAAACGGGACAGCCCCCCAGCCGCGGCTCCTCCGGTAAAACTGCCGAGAAACTGAAGGGTCTGAAACGAGCCGAGCACCGTACCGTAAGAACTTTCCGGCGCCACTTTGCTCACCAGACTCGGCAATATCGGCTCAAGCCCGGTAAAGCCCACCAGGAACAGAGTGCCCGGCACCAACACCGCCTCGAGGCGATTCGGATCCAGGCCGCCGACAGTCGGATGAAACAGCAACAGCGCGCTCGCCATCATGATGAGAAACGCCACGGAGGCCAGGCGCTGTCCCCAGCCGCGATCGGCCCCCCACGAGAAGCCAAACATGGTGACACCGCTGATCAGAAGCATGGGCAGGAGCACCAGATAATATCGGGTCAGGGGAAGGTGATGCTGCCCGGTCACGATGAGGGGGAAGAAGAACCAAAATGAGGTCATAAAGGTGTTCATCAAGAATCCGCAGAGGTCCAACATCACGACCGCGGGCTGGCGCAGAATCTCGACCAGGCGTGCGGGCCGGCCGGCGCGGGGCGCCGACGCGGGCAGATAGCGGGCGATCATCGCCACCGAGGCGAGGCCGAGGCACCCGGTGAGCCAGAAGAGAGACTGGGTTGTGAACCGGCCGGCCATCAGCGGTCCTCCGACCACCCCGATCATGAACGACACGCCGATCGGGATGCCGAGCACGGCCATGGCCGTCGAACGGCGCTCCGAAGGAATGTGGTCGGCGACGGTGGCAAAGGCGGTCGACGTGATGGTCCCAACGCCTTGGATAAGCCGCGCCACAATCAGTTCACCGATGCGAAAGGGGCGCGGCAACCAGCTGGGAATCGCGCACAGGAACGAGCCCAGGCTAAACACCGACATGCCGATCAGCAAAACCTGGCGGCGGCCGATGCGATCGGAAAGCCGACCCAAGGGCATTTCCAGGCAGGCCATCGCCAAGCCGTAAGATCCAAAGGCGAATCCGACGAGAAACCGGGAGCGCGTGAACTGGAGTCCGTAGAGCGTAAAGACCGGCAAGACCAGAAACAGGCCGAGCATCCGCAGGCCGACGGCGGTGGCGAGGGCCAACAGGATTTTCCTCTGCGCAGAGGTCAAGGAAACGTGGGTTGAGGAAGTCGCCGTCGTCATTCGCCCGCTGTCCGTGGGCCACCGTTCATCGCGGTGCCGCCCTGGCATGTGGGAATGGAGCGCGCCCGCAGTCGTCAAGGCGACTCTGGCCGGCATGGCCCTTGAAGCGAAGGTTCGTGAGGCCAGGAACCGCCAGCCGCCCGCCGCCGATTACAGGTCTGCAAACTCGGCCTCCACCCGGCGAGGTAGGAGGCCTTTCTGGTAGCCCCGCTCGAGCAACATCTGAACCGCTTGCCGGCCGCGCGGGCCGTAATCGAGCGTCCACTCGTTCACGTACATGGCGACGAAGCGGTCCGCCGTCGGAGCGTCGAGTCCGCGAGAGAACTGCAGGGCGTATTCAAGGGCCTCTTCGCGATGTTCAAGAGCGTAGTGGATGCTGTCCTTCAGCAATCGACCGGCTTGCTGAATAATGGCGCGGCCGAGCGTGCGCCGGATGGCGTTGCCGCCCAGGGGAAGCGGCAACTGAGTCTCGAGATGCCACCACTCCCCCAAGTCCAGCACCTTAGTGAGCCCCTGATGGCCGTAAGTGAGCTGGGCTTCGTGGATGACCACGCCCGCCTCGGCCTCCCCGTCCAGCACGCAGTCCAGAATGTGATCGAACGGCACGACGACCGGCCGGACTTCCGGTTCGCACAGCAACAGCGCCAGATACGCTGTCGTCATCGCGCCCGGCACGGCCACGCGCTTTCCCTTGAGTCCGCCCGGGCCGAGCGCTCCTCGCGCCACCACGATCGGTCCATAGCGGTCGCCGAAGCTGGCGCCGCACGGCAGCAGAATGTACTTGTCGGCAAAGTAGGCGTAAGCGTGGAACGAGATCGCCGTGATGTCGTAGACCTCGTCGCGAGCCTTCTGGTTGAGCGTCTGAATGTCTTCCAACGTATGGGTGAGCTTGAGGCCGTCAGCGCGGACTTTGTTGGTCGCCAGCGCGTAGAACATGAAGGCGTCGTCGGAATCCGGGCTGTGCGCGAGCGTCAACTGCTGCGCGCGGCGCGAGGCCGTTTCGGTCGGTTGAGGGCCGGATCGGTTCAAGACTGCCCCAGAAAGTTTTCGTTGGGTACAAACCAACAGCTACCTTAACACACGGCGGCGGCTGCCGCAATCCCCCGCCTCGCGCTGGCATCGAGAGAGGGCCCGCGCGGCTAGGGGTCGGCCATCGTGTCGTCGTCAGTGTCGGATAACGGCAACTCCTGCAATTCGGTGGGCTGCTGACAGCAGTAACACAGGCCGGGTTGAAGGTAGGCGATGTGGCAGGTCTCGCAGTAGTAGCGCACGCGATACAACCGGCCGTCCTTGACGGTATAAAACTTCTCAACCAAAAGCGTCCCGTCGCGTTTCTCAACGCCTTCGATGCGCACCTGGCGGCCGTTCAGCCGCGGGTCCGCCAACGTCGCCTGGAGATAATCCTTCGCCGCCGCCAGCGGGTACCTCTTTCCGCGCACCTCCAGCACCGGACACGCCCCGCCCGAAGCCCTCAGCCGGCCCTCAAGGGTCGCGGTTGCGGCGGCCGAAGCTGGCCGACTACCCGCGCGAGCCAGAGCCCGGCCGACAGGCAGGAGCGCGGCTAGAGTCACGAGCAGCGCCGGCCGAGGCCTTGAATATCGCCGTCTCATCCCTGATACTGCCCCACGACAACGATGGCAAAAGGGAAGCCCTGCGGACCGTTCAGCTTGACGTCCAACACCGAATGACCCTGATCGTCTTGGACGAGTATCGGCAGTGTTTTCGCATCTGCGGTCGCCGGCGCCAGACTCATCACCGCCGGGTGGCCCGTCCCCGTCACCTGACGGCTCAGCTTCAGCAAATCGCCAAAGCTCAACACCGCGTCCACATGGGTATCGGCGCTGACCGGGCTGAGCAGCACAAAATCACGATACGTGCTCACCCCCATGTGATTACCATCGGTGGGTACGAGCGCATACCGCAGCGTGTACAAGCCCGGCTTGATCGTCTGCCCGCGAAAGTCGAAGCTTTGCGCCGGAAAGTCGATGACGCCGACGAACGTGCCCACGCCCAGATTGCCATACACAATGTCGGGCGACGTCGAGGCGTTCGGCACGGTAGGGATTGACTTGCTCCACCAGAGCTCGCACACCGTATCCTGACCGTTCACTACCTTCGTACCGTCTGACTCGAGGGCGCGCTGCACCGCCGGCGGCAAGCTCGAGGGCGGTGCCCCGGCGGCCTCGATCTTGTAATTGCCTTGTGCCCGCGCCCAGGAAACCCACCCCAGAATCAGAACGAAAATCCACAACGCGTAGCGCTTGTCCTTCATGCCCCAACTCCGTCTCTATCTATGATGCATTCGATCATGAACCGGAAGCACGGACGCCGGCGAAAAAATCACCGCGCGGGCGCCGACAGGGACCGGAACGGGAAAAATAAAAAGGGAAGGTACCTGTCCACCTTCCCTTCGACGAATGAGCAGCGCGTGACAACCAGAGGTCAAAGCGTGAACCTGCCCACGAAGGCGCTGCGGCGATCAACCCGGTCCCAAGCGGCGTTCAGTCCTTTGCCGCTAAAAGCCTCTTCAACCGTGAAGGCCGGCATCGCCTCCGTCAGCTTGACCAGAGGCGGATAGTACACTTCCTCGTTGCCGCACAGGTCGTCTTTCGAGCACAGCGACCGCGTCTCAATCCGCGCCAAATTGCCCGCCGCCAGCTTTACGGTTCCGTGCTCGGCTCCCTGACCGATCTCGATCGAAATCGGGGCGCTTTCCACGGCGACGACGTGGCGCAGCAGTTCTCCGGCCTGGGCTTTGGCCATGGCCTCGAGCGCCGCCCGCTCGGGCGCCGTCGCCCGTTGGTCAACAATGAGCACCGCCTTCGCCGGATATGGATTGTGGTAAGGATCGCCGAGCGTGGCCGACGCCTGCACGACGGCCAGCACGCCCAAACCGTTCAGTTTGACACCGTGCCAGCTTCCCTCGTCCACCGTCCAGGCAAGGATAGCCTGGTTGCCTTCAAGACCCACTTGCGAATTCGCAAAACATGGACCGGTATATACGTCGGCGCTGCGCACCTCGACGTAATGTCCCTTGATGGCGGCGCCCGACGGAGCCGCCACCGCAGCCACCGCTAGCACCGCACCTGTAACCGCCGCCAATAATCTGCGCATGTCAGAAGTCCTCCTTCTCCACCAATTCTCACCGCAATCAATTTTATCCCTTTATCAAGATGAAATTCAACCGTTGCACTGGTCATGTTGTTGAGGGGCACTTGGGGTCCTTTCGCGGGGATGAAGACCGGGCCAACAATTGTTTATGATGCTCTGACGCGCATCCATCGATCGCTCGATGCGCGCCGGGAGGCGGGTATGGGGAACATCACGGCCATCTTCAGTGACGTCGGCGGGGTGCTAGCCACCAATGGGTGGGACCGAGCGTCCCGCCGCCGGGCCACCGAGCAATTCCAGCTGGACTGGGAAGAATTTGAGGATCGCCACGAGCTGTTGGCGACTGCGTTCGATACCGGCCAGATCACTCTTGACGAATACCTCGGCCGTACGGTCTTCTACCGCCCGCGAGGCTTTACCCCCCAAGCGTTCAAGGATTTTATGTACGCTCAGTCCGAGCCTTACCCGGACTCGCTGGCTTTGGTGGGCCAACTCGCCCAGTCCGGAAAGTATTTTCTGGCCACCCTCAATAACGAATCGACCGAGATCAATCTTTACCGCATTCAGCGGTTCGGCTTGCGCCACTACTTCAGCGTGTTCTTCAGCTCTTGCTTTGTCGGCATCCAAAAGCCGGACCCGGCGATTTACCAGTTGGCTCTGAAGCTCACCCAGCGCGACCCGATCGAATGCCTGTTCATTGACGACCGCGCCTTGAATCTGGAATCCGCCGCCTCCTGCGGCATGCGCACGCTCCAGTTCCGCGGCGCAGCCCAACTCAAGAGCGATTTGACGGCGTTGGGTGTCACATGGTAAAGCGAGTTGGCGCCCCTGACTTCCCGCTCATGGCCGCCGCGATCTTGCGCGTGAGTTGTGAAACGGCGGCATTCCCCAGTTGCGAAAGGTCGAACCAGCGCGCCGCGCCACCTCCCCCACCAGCAGGGAGCGTCGCCGGGTAAACGTGAACGATGAGGGAGCGATAGGTAATCCCGTGGTGAAGTTCGCCGGCCGGCCGGCTCCAGCAAATGCCGGCCGGCAGCAGCTCGGCTGATCGCCCTTTCAACCGTCGCAACGCCTCGGCGCGGGACCGCCCGAACGCTCCGGGGAAGTTCCAGAGTTCATCGAGCAAACCTTCTTCGAGCCCGCGCACAAGCAACGCTTCCTGGATCGGCGTGCCATCCACCCGCCGATCGCGGGTGATCCACGCCGCCGCCAGGTACTGCGTCTCCATCGCGCGACGCGGCCGGGAAGCGGGATAGCGTTCCGGGCATCCTTCCTTATAGGCGGCGCACCATGATCGCAGAGGACACGCGTGACACCGCGGAGCGCGCGGCCGGCAGACGCTCTGCCCCAGTTCCATGAGCGCCTGGTTAAACTCGCCGGGGCGCCGGCGTGAGAGCAGCCGCTCGAGCTCGTTTCGCAGGGCGGTTCGAAAACCGGTCTCCCGAAAGCTCGGCGGCAGCGCGAGTAGCCGCGCGATGACACGCCCCACGTTGCCGTCCAGCGCTGCCCGGGGCACTCCGTAAGCAATGCTCAGCACGGCGCTTGCGGTGTACGGTCCGATTCCGGGCAACAACTTCGCCGCCTCGTAGTCGCGCGGAAAGCGGCCGCCATACTCATTGGCGATTCTTTGGGCGGCTTCGTGCAGTGAATGAGCTCGGCGATAATAGCCCAGCCCCGACCACAATCCCAACACCTGCTCGAGCGGGGCCGCCGCCAGCCGTTCGACGGTGGGAAAAGCGCGGAGAAAACGCTCATAGTACGGGATCGCAGTGGAGATCGCCGTTTGCTGCAGCATAACCTCCGAAATCCACACAGCATAAGGATCCTTCGTCTTGCGCCACGGAAGGGGACGCGCGTGCCGGCGAAACCAAGCGAGCAAGGCCCGCCGAATCGCCACTGGAGGCCGATTCATCATGACCGACGACACGTTGGACACGACCCTCCGGTTTACCCAGCGAACAAGACGAGCGCGTTGGGAACACGCGGGAATAAAACCCGCTTGGGCCGGCTCGGTTCGAGGCGAAAGCCACGGGCCGTTGCGCCTGGTCAATTGCCGAGCACCGCCTGAGTCCCTTCCTGCAACTCCGCTTCGCTCACGAATCCGATCCACTGCCGGCGGATAACACCCCGGCGGTCGATCAGAAACAATGTGGGAAAGATCGAGATGCCGCCATACGCAGCATCCGCTTCGCGGGTCCACGCGACGATGGGAAAGTTAATCCGGTGTTCTTGGGCGTAACGCTCGCGAACCCCATCGTCATAGCCGAGCCCCAGCACTTGATCGGCGTTGGCGCCAATGACGGCGAGGGCAGGAAACCGGCTCGCCAGTTTCACCAGATAGCGCGTCTCTTGCAGGCACGGCGGGCATCCTGTGAACCACACGTACAGCAACACAGGTTTCCCGCGCAAGGCGAGCAAATCAACCGTGCCGCCGCCCAGGCGTTGCAGCTTCAATTCCGGCGCCACCTGGCCGCTCCAGCCGCCGAGCTGCCGCTCGAGCGCGCGTCCGAATTGCGGATCGCTACGGATAGCCCCCACGTCCACATGGATGATCTCGCCGGTCTTGGGGTCGCGACTCAAGAACCTCGGAACGCGCGGGTCGGCTTCCATCAGCCGCAGGAGAACATCGGCCGTGCCCAGAGCATGGAAATCAAACTGTTGACTAATGACGGCCAGGCTCGGCGGCTTGGCAAACTTCTGCTGATACTCAGCGACGAAAAGCGGAATGCGGAAGAAGGCGTTATAGAGTTTATTGAGCGCCTGCCTCTCATCCGGGCGGGTAAACACCCGGTTATAAAGTTCGGTTACAGGCAGGGGCTGGCCCGGTGCAATGTGAGCACGGAGGTAGTCGACCACGCGGGTCTCGGCATCGGGGGGCCGGCCGCCCGTGAGGGGGAAGCCGGGCGCCAGAGCCAAGAGGAGCAGCCACACGGTTGGCCTCACTCCTGTTCGCTTTCGGTTCATCACTGGCCTCCCGCTTGGGCCCCGCCGGTTGACGCGCCCGCTTGCCCTTGCTCGAACCAGTGCCAGTGGAACATCAACGGGTACTGCAGGTATTGAGCGAGGTACTCCCACCCGTGGCCGCCCGGACGCAAGGCATAGGTGTGTGGAAACTGCTTTTCATTCAGGATTCGGTCCAGCAGCTCGGCGCCCTCTTCAAAGCCATAGCGGTCATGGTCGCCGCAGTCGAAGTAAAGCTTAAGGCTGGCAAATTTCTCGGGATGCTCGGCCAGCGTCAGAGGATTGTTGGCGTCGAAGTACGCCTCGTTGAGAGGCGATCCAAAGGCGCCTTGTAGAATCCGCGCGTAGAATCTCCAACGTCCTTCATTGGGAAGCGGATTCGGAAACTGGGCCATGAGCGCAGCGCCTTGCGCGCTCGCCGAGCCGAACAGATCGGGATGTCGCATGCCCAGATGGAGCGATCCGTATCCCCCCATCGAGACCCCGGCGATGCCGCGCTCGGACGGACAGGCCAGGGTCCGATAACGGCGATCGATCGCGGGTACAAACTCCTGGATCAAGAAATCCTCGTAACGCTCGTGCCCGTCGACCGAGTTTACATAGAAGGAGTTATCGCCGTCGGGTAGCACCACGATCAATCGGCCGATCTTTCCCTGCTCAAGCAGTTGGTCAAAGATGTCGTGGCCTCCGCGTTCGCCCCAACTGCGATTATTTTCAAACAGTCCGTGCAGAAAGTAGAGGGTCGGATAGCGCGCCGAGGAAGTATCATAGCCCGCCGGCAAATCGACGCAATAATCCACGGCTCGTCCGAGAATGTGGCTTGGAATGGAGCTACACTGCAGGGTGGAAGGCGGCGACGGCCGCGGCGCGCCGCGCCCCATAACCGTCGCGAGCACCAGGCATGCGAAGACTGGCGCCGAGCGCCGTACAGTGTGCCGGCCGGCGCGGAGCAGAGGTTTTAGCGGCGGGGGCGGAGCCATAGGTCAGCGACGAGCAGGCGGCGCAACCTGAGAATGGTCTATCTCGATGTCAACAGCCGTTTTGCCTGCCTTGGACGTTGCCCCCGCCGAGCCGACTTCCCGGTGAGTGCCGAGTTCACGCGCATGGACAGCGCCGTCGAGCATGCCGTGAACGCGCTTCAGCGGAGCGCTCCCTTTTCCCTGGCTGGCTAGGAACCGCCTTCTCGTGGCTTCGAACTCGCGGGGGCGGAATTCCAGGACCGCGCCCGAGGTCGATGGGCGACTCAGCTTTCCGGCATCCGTGGCGCCCTGCGCCGCGTCACTCCGCCCCGCGGTTTGGGCGGCCGCGCGCGCGGCCTCTTCGGTGCTGATGCGAGTCACTTCGTCGAGAGTCAGCTTTTTTACCGATTGAACGGCGGCGGCGTGGGCCGCCTGCGACGGCTGAGCAGCGCCCTGGGACGCGCCGAGGGCGCCGGAGGACATACCCACGGCGAGCAGCGCGAGAAGCGTGAGCTCATGCCGTCTCACGCTGATCCTGTCGCTCGAGCGCCGAGCCAACCTGTTCCTCCTCTGGCGCTGATTGTGACTCGGACCCGGATGCATCGTCAAGCGGGCCGGTGACGCAGCGCTAATTCCCGGCTCGGCCGCTTTCGGGCCTCGACTTCTCGTTCCCAGCGCCCGCGACGGCTGCTGGGGCCTTGCTCACTTCCGCTAGAAATCTGGCGACGGCTTGTTCGTAGGGCTGCCGGCCGGAGTTAAAGCCCTCGCCGTGGCGGGTGCCGGGCAGAACAACCAAGGCTTTTTGCGGACTGGTCGAGAGAGCGTAGAGCGCACGAGCGATATCTGGCGGCATTCGCTGGTCTCCTTCGACCGCGACAAACAGGATCGGACGCGGGTTGATGCGCTCGACCGCCGTGCGCAGATCGAAGTCGGAAGGGTGGAAGTGCCCGCGCCACGCAGCCCAGTCAATGATCTCGTCGGCGATGGGGAAAGCGGGCAGAAGTCCGAGCGGCTTGAAGAAGTGCCCCACCAGCTTCCAGTGATGTTTCACGACGTCGTCGAACGAGAGGAACGTGCTATCGGAAATGACGGCTGTGATATCATGGTCGTCCGCCGCGGCCATAAGCATGGCCGCCGCTCCCATGGAGACACCCCAGCCTATGACCGGGCGCGCCGCCCCTTCCCGCGCCAGCGCATAACGGGCCGCGGCCTCCACGTCCAATCGCTCCCAGTAACCGATCGTCGACAGCTCGCCGCCGCTTGCTCCCTGGTGGCGGAAATCGAACAGCAATCCGTTGTAGCCGAGGCTGTGGGCGAACTGGGCCATCGGCAGCATCTCAACCCGGGTGCGATTCTGTCCATGACCGTAAATAATCGTGCCCCGCGCCACACTGCCGGCCGGCACGTACCACCCTTCCAGGCGAACGCCATCGGAGGCGTGAAACTCCACCGGGGCGAATGCCATGCCGAAGGATTCCGGCGTCTCGCCGTCATTCGGATCATGGAAATGAAAACGGCTGCTGGTGATGATCCCGGTAAAGAAGCGCGGCACCACCACGAAGAGAAAGATTACGAGCAAGCCGCCCAAGATGAGAAAAACCACTCTCACCACCCGCCACACGCTTCCTCTTGATCCCACAGGCCCCCTTCGAAAGGCTCGCGCTTGACGCCAAGGTCGCGCGCACGGCCAGGCTTCAACCGCGCGGCCAGCCCGCGCCTGTCAAATGGAGCTCAGTTTACTCCGGGAACCGCCACCGGGCCAGCCCCGGCGCAGACCCTTCTCGGCACGGGTGCCGCCCGCAACGGCAGTGGTGAACGAGACGGGTGTTGGGGCCGCGGCGAACCTGGACGGGCCGGCGAGGCCTGGCGGCAGGAGGCCGCCCGCGCTGCCGCTGCCAGCGCCGCACGCGGGCGGTTCCGCCTGCAGAATCAGGTTCGGCCCTCAAAACGTAAATCTCAGCGCAAATTGAATCAAGCGCGGATTATTGAGGGTTGAATTGACCACGCCAAAGTTACTCGAACCTACGGTCCGGTTGGGAGGACCGAACTGCGGTTTATTAAACAGGTTGAAAAACTCCGCTCGAAACTGCATGTTCAGCCTGTCCTCCGGGCCAAAGCGGGTGTTTTTGAAAAGAGCGAAATCCCAATTTTGGATGCCCTCCGCCCGAAGGACCGGATCCACCCGACTCTCGTTGCCGAACGTGTAGTTGGGCGGCAGGCTGAAGGCTGCCGTGTTGAACCACTTGTTGAGTCGGCTTTCCGGAGAACCACTCAGCGCCCCGGTGCCGGTCTTGTTGGGACGCGCCCCGTCGCCCGGACCGGTGCTGACGCCGGTCGTGTTGAAATTCAGCGGGAAACCGCGCTGATACGTGGTGACGCCTTCGGCTCCCCAGCCCGAGACGAGCTTAGCTCCGATCCCGCTGGCGTTCGCCAAATATTTCTTGCCCTGCCCAAATGGCAGATCGAGCACGTAGCTGGCCACCAGCCGCTGCGGGACGTCAAAGCTCGACAGCGACCGCTCATTGGCGCGGTTGTTCCAGTCCTGGATGCCGCCTTGGCCACCCGCTTCCAGCCAACCCGTCAACGAGTCGACATCCCCGGTGGTGATCATCTTGGAAACTGTGTAGGCCACCAGCAGCGTGCCATTTCCTCGCATCCGTTTCTCCAACTTGGCCTGAAACGAGTGGTAGATGCTGTCGGACCACCCCGAGGCGCCGATCGCGTAACCCGTGTACTGCGGATAGGGTCGCAGGAGCTGGCCCAACGTCGTATTGGCGGCTGACAAGCCGGTGCGGTTCTTGATGAGCCCGAAGAACGGGTTGGGGACCACGTCGTTGAGGTGCGAGCTGAGCGACAAATATTTGTCAGGCAAGGGGTTGAGTTGCTGGGCGAAATCCGGCAAATGGGTACCTTTTGCCGCCGCATATGCCAGGTCAATCAACGTGCCGTCCGGCAACTCCCGCTGCACATCCAGGTTCCACTGCTGGTAATAGGCATAAGGGTTCGTGGGCAGAAGCGCAAACGGGCCCTGCCCGTACTCGAACGCTCGGTAGCCCGCCAAATTGCGGCCGAACGGCTTCACAATTCCGTTGGGGAACGGGTTGCTCACGTTGAAGGTGGGGCCGCCCGGGCACGCTGGCTGACCTACGGCCAAGTTGGGGTTTTGGCACGGCGAATGGCCGCCGTCCACGCTGGTGAGCCACGGGGTGCTGGAGCCATTGACCCCGTCGGTATTCGGGGCCTCGTCGAACTCGACGGCATTGGAAATCCAAAACAAGCCGTATCCGCCCCGTACGACGGTCCGGTCATTCCATTGATAGGCAAAGCCGAGGTGCGGTGAGAACTGGAGCCAAGGCTTGTTTTGCGCGTACCGTTCCGGCCTGTCGCTGGTCGCCACCAACCCCAGGTCTCCCTTCAAGGGAGGCAGACAGAGCTGGCTCGATCCAAACGCCGCGGCCGTGGCCGCCGGCAAGGTGACGCACGGCGGTTGGGGCAGGTTCGTCGGGGCGTTGGGAGCCAGGTAGGAAATCCGGTTGAAGCGCTCGGAGTAGGGTCCGTTCTGCTCCCAGCGGATGCCCAGGTTGAGGGTCAGTTTGCCGGTTACCTTGAACTGATCCTGGGCGTAGAGGGCCGGATAGATCTGCTGGGAGGCCACCGGATTCACATATTGCTGGCCGCTGCCGGTCCCGTAACCCAACAGGAAGGAAGCAAAGGCGGAACCGGTCACTTGGCCATTGGGAAGGCGGGCGTTGGTAGGAGTCACCTGGGTAAAGCCGCTGTCGAATCTAAAGTTGCCGACAGGAGTGTTGGTCTGCAAGTAATTGTGATGGTCCACGCGGTACTCGCCGCCGAACTGCAGCGTATGCCGGCCGGAGATCTTCGTCACGCTGCCGGCCAGGCGCGGCGTGTCGTCCCGGGCGATGATGACGCTGCCGGCGCCGTTACTGTTGAAGACATTGCCCAAAAAGGAGTCCGGGCCACCCGTGAAGTTGGGAATGGGCAGGTCGCGCAGGACCACCTGGTTATTGAGAGGAGCCCAGGCGGGTCCCAACTGCGACAGGTCCAGCCCCACATCGGAAGGAATGCGGTTGTAGGCCAGCCGGCCGTAGCTGATGCGAAGGTCCAGAATTGTCGTGGGCGAAAAATTGTACACGTCATCCACCACGGCGTTGTGCGTTGTGAACTTTTCGGTACAGCGGTCCTGGCAGACGCCGGTTTTGAAGGGGTCGATCGGGAAGTTGAGGTTTGTCCAGCGCGTATAGCGCACAAAGATGTGCTGCTTGTCGCTCACGTTTTGATCCACCCGGGCCACTTCCTCGCCGTTGTTGCCGCCTCCGCTCGAGCTGGCCACGTAGTTGTCCACATTGGTAAAAAGATTGGCCGGGGTGGCGTTGGGAGCCGGGAACTCCTTCAGGAAGAACTGCACGGCGGGATTGCCGGCGATGATGCTGGGGCAGATGACGTTCAAGGTCCCGTTGCAACTGAGCTGCTGTCGGCTATAGGTGCCGTTGGGGTTGAGGGTAGTGGTCGTCGGATCATAGATGGGGATCAGGTTGCCGCTGGCGTCCCGATAGTTGGTGAAATCGCCATTCTTCTCGGCGAGGGTGGGCACGCTCTCCACAAACGTCTGGCCGATCCGCTCGCGAAAACCTTCGTAGCTGAAAAAGAAAAACGTCTTGTCACGCCCATCGTATAGATGAGGGATATAGACGGGACCGCCGGCGTTGGCGCCAAACTGGTTCTGGATGAAGGGGCCGCGGTTGGGAATAAAGAAATCGCGGGCGTTGAGCACCGTGTTGCGCAGATACTCGTAAGCCGTGCCGTGGAGCTGGTTGGTGCCGGATTTGGTGGTGAAATTGATCACCCCGCCGGCAAAACGTCCCCACTCGGCGTCCAGGTTGTTCGTCTGGACCTTGAATTCCTGGAGCGAATCCTGGGTGGGGATCAAGCTGAGCTCGTTAATGTAGCTATTGTTCAACGGCACCCCGTCCAAGTACTCCGCGCCTTGGTTGGTAATGGCTCCGCCAATCTGGTAGTTGCTGTAATCGAACGGGTTCTTGCCCACCGGATTGCCCTGCGACTGCCCTTGGGGCACCACGCTCGGCGCCAGCGCCACCAAGTTCATCGGGTTCCGCCCGTTCAGCGGTAATTCATTAACTTGCCGCGTCTCAATCACCTGTCCCAAAGACGACGTTTCCGGCTGCAAGAGGGGCGTCTGCGCGGTCACTTCCACCGTCTGGCTCACCTGCCCGAGCTCCAGGACGATATCAATGTGCGCCGTCTGCTGGACTTCCACCACAATGGGTTGTCGCGTAAAGCGCTTAAATCCTTCCTTCTCCGCATCGATGCGATACTGGCCCGGAATGAGATTCACAAAGGAATAGAAGCCGTCCGGACCCGTCGGTTGAGTCCGTTTCTCCGAGGTGCCCAGATTCGTCAGCGTGACCAGAGTCCCCGGAATTACGGCTCCCGTCGTATCCCTAACCGTCCCCGTAATTGACCCAAAGGTTGTCTGCCCACTCGCGGGCCGCAGACCCAGCGAAACTAAGACAAGCGCTCAAGCCAACCACTTGCCTCTGCCCCCAAACATTTATCCCTCCTTATGCCTTATGCGGCATGACTGCTCAGGGATCGGAATGCGCCCCTTAAAGCAGGTCCGATGCCATTGTTCGCATGGAGTTAAGTAGTTTAGAATCAATCCACTAGCCAGAGCCAACCGACTCGAAAATCCGAATTGTTGGAGGTACTACGGAAATCAGAATATTCCGGCGTCCCGCCGCCAACGGCTTCGCGATCCCGCTTCTCCGGTTATTTCTTCAGTTCAATCACCAACACTCGACTAACCGTCGTTCTCGTGTTTTCGGTGCTGTGGGTGACAGCGTCCAACCAGACGGCCTGACCCGCCTTCATCACGCGCTCTTCGGACTGGCCATCCGGCGTGGTGAACTTTGCCTTGGCCGTCGTCAGCGCGTAAACGACGCTGGCCGGATGGGAGTGCATCGGGATCTTGTCACCGGGCCGGGTTACCACCCTGATGACCCGCACGCGTTCATTGTTGAGCAGCACCGTGCAGTTCTTCGGGGCGACGGCCACCATGTCTTGATCTTGCGCAAGGGCAAGCGGTGCCGCCCCCAAGCCCAGAAACACGATCACGGACACGCTCGCATTCAGCAGACGGAGCAACTTCATGGTGTCCTCCTGTAACGGAAACGACGCTGTCCGCCAACGGGAAGCGCTTATACACCAGCGCGGGAGCGGAGTCAAACAAAAATCTAGCGAATAATCCGTTTCGCCAGGGCGACTCGATACCAAGCCCGGTGGAAAGCTTTCCTCCGCCGCCGACTCGACATCGCGGTGTCGCGGCTGGGGGAGCCGGTAACCGACCCAAACCGCCCGGAGCCCAGCGGCCTGGGCGGCGTCTTGTAAGAGCGGACCAAGCGTGACATAATCGAATCGTGAGTTCGACAACCATGAACCTAAACGAATCTCCCGGGTTGGAAGGCGTCATCTTCACCCAGCTTGACAAGGTCGTCAACTGGGCCCGCAAGTCCTCGATCTGGCCCATGGCTTTTGGCCTGGCCTGCTGCGCCATCGAGATGATGTCGATGTCGGCGTCGCGGTTTGACGTGGCTCGCTTCGGCGCCGAAGTCTTTCGTGGCTCGCCCCGCCAAGCCGACTTGATGATTGTCGCCGGCCGGGTTTCCCAAAAGATGGCTCCGGTCATCAAGCGTCTGTACGAACAGATGCCGGAGCCCAAATGGGTCATCTCGATGGGTGCCTGCGCGACCTCCGGCGGTGTCTTCAACAACTACGCCATTGTCCAAGGCGTGAACCAGTGGATTCCGGTCGACGTCTACGTCCCGGGCTGCCCGCCGCGCCCGGAACAACTGCTCCACGCCATCATCATGCTGCAGAAGAAGATTGAGCGGCAGAGGGGCTCGTTTAAGGAAGCCGTGCTGCAGGGCTAAGGCGGGGCGCTCAGGCCGCGGACGGCGCGGCCAGTTCGCCGAGCGCCGGCGGCCGCTTGTCTTATCCCTTCTTTCCGAATCTCGAGCCCAATGCAACCATATGCTAGCGAACGAGGGGCGCTTTTCAGGTATTTCGTTACCTCTTTTCGATCAGATATCATGGAATCCACAGCGGGGCGCCCCAACCACTCCCTTCAAGTCGGCATCCAACCTTGACGATAATAAAGTCGGGAGGGCGCCCGCGGGTGCTCTCTTTGAGTTGACGTCACGATTTGAGACAGGAAAGGATCATGTGCACCCGTCGCCTTCTCGCTCGTGTACTCTTTTTTCCTGCCGCTTGGTTCTCGATGGTCTCCGCCGCTTGCGGCCAGTCGTCCAGCACCGGCGCGAGTGGGCCAAAAGGCTTCACGTGGGACGAATATGTTTCCGGAAGCTCCAGCACCCTCGGCCAAGTCATGAAGCTCGACACGACGATCGGCCACCACTTCAATCGTTACTTGGGCGTGGATGTCGGGCTCCCGGTGTATTTTGTCCACGCTTCGGCGACTTCGACGGCGAACGGCTTCACTTCCGGCACGGGTCTCGGCAACGCGTATGTTGACGTGCGTCTCACCATCGACAATCCGGTGCTCAATTTTGCCTCGGTGTTGACCGGCACCGCGCCCACCGGAAACAAGGCTGACGGCTTCAGCACCGGGCGTGCCACCTTCGACTGGGATAACCACTTCGACCGCGACTTCGGAGCCCTGCGACCTTTCCTCGATTTGGGCGTGGCCAACAGCATCTCGGATACTCACTTCTTTGTTCGCCCGTTTACGACCTTGGGCCTGGTCTCGCACTTCGAGGGCGGAGCGACTTACGGAATCCTCCCCTTTGTCCGCGCCGGGGCCTCGCTTTACGACGATCTGCCGGCGGGCCAGCAGAAGGTTTTCAGCAAGCTGATCGGACGCCGGCCGGGCGTCTCCGTTTCCAGAGGCCGCAGCCGGCGCGGCTCCGGACCGTTCGAGTCCGCCGCGGAAACCACCGGCCCGGCGGCGATTGCCCGCGACAACGGCTTCGCGATTTGGGGGGAATCCGCATCTTTGCCCGTCATCGATTTGCAGGCCGGCTATTCGCGCAGCGTTCATTACGCGCTCAACACGGTATTCTTCGGCGTGGGTTTCCATCTCGGAGGTTTAATCCACAAGGCAACCGGCCGCTGAGCGGTTAGCATCCGACATCAGCAGGAGGTATCAACCATGAGACGTCTTGCGATCCTGGTTTCCGCTCTGAGCGTCGCTCTCTGCTTGTCGCCTATCCGCACGCGGGCCCAGCACGGTCCCGGCGGCGGTCATGGAGGCTTCGGCCACGGCCCCGCCGGCATGGCCGGCGGTGAACACGCGCGCGGATCCGCCCACCAGCACAGTTCGAGGATGGAAGGCCGGAAAACGCCCGATCAGCTGCTGGCGCAAAACTCCAAGCTTTCCTCGAAGCTTCAGGATCTTCTGCCCGCCGGCACGAACCTCCAGGAAGCGGCGGCGGGGTTCAAGAACCTGGGGCAGTTTGTCGCCGCCGTGCACGTGTCGCACAATCTGGGAATACCCTTCGACCAGCTCAAGGCCCGCATGACCGGCCCTCATGCTGAAAGCCTGGGCAAGGCCATCCACGCGCTGAAGCCGGATGCCGACGTGAAATCCGAGGTTGGCAAGGCGAAGCGCGAGGCTGACAGCGATCTGAAGGAAGCCGGCTCGTAGCCGGCTTCCCCGCCCCGCCGGGCGCATCTTCTGATCAGGGCGTAGAGGTGAGGGCATCGATCTGTCGGGCGAGGTCAAAATCCTTGTCCGTCACGCCGCCCTCACTGTGGGTAGAGAGCGAGATGCCCACCACGTTGTAATTGATGGTGATGTCGGGATGATGACCCGCCTTCTCGGCCGCTTCCGCGATCCGATTGACAAATCCAATCCCCGCCATGAACGACTTCAACGTAAACTTTTTTTGCAGGGCCTTTCCCGCCTGCGACCAGCCCGGCATCCCTTTTAGTCTTTCCTGAATTTCGGCTTTGCTCAGTGCGGCCATGAACCTTCCTCCCCGGCGGCCCGCGAGAACGAAGGGTCGCCCGGTTCGAGACCGAGTCGCCAGCCCACGAAATGGGCGAGGTCCCGACTGAAATCAACCGGCGGCGTGACCGGAAACACGGGCTTGCCGGCCACGGCCGTCATGTCAACCCCGGGCCACGTTCCGCTCAGCGCCGCCGAGCCTCGCGTCACCAAAGCGTCGGCACGGGCGAGAAAGCGCACCGCCGACGCTTTAAAGTCGCCGATCGCCGTGTCGAGCACCGAGAGATACAACACAGGAGCTAGGAAGTCCAGCACGCTGTTGCTCTCGATGGCCACCCACTCGGCGCCGGCGAGCGCACGCTCGAAAGCCGGCCAAGCGCTCGCCATTCGCCCCTGGCAAACCCGCAGCCACAGCGACCGCCGTGCTCCGGCCGCCAGAAAGCGGCCGGTGTCGCTTCGCCCGCGTGCGTCGCGTTCTTCGCTCACGGCATACGGATGCTCGGCGGGCGCGCAGTCGCAGGGCCGGCCGTCGCGAGAGCAGATTCCATGGCCGTATTGGGTGATCTTCGCCGCCGTCCAGTTCAATCGCCGAAATTCGCGTAGGAGCGCGCATAGCATGGACGTCTTGCCGACGTTTCGCGCCTGCCCGCCCACCACCACGACTCGCATGATCGACCCAGCGAAGAGAGTATAGAAGCGACTGCAGGCCGAGTCAACGCATCCGCCAAGCGGTCGCCAGTGCCGAGACCGTTTTCGCCCGCCCGGTATCGTCTCGCCGGGCCGGCGGCCAGCCGCCGATCAAAAAAAATCGAGGCGCAACCCTGTCGGTCGTGCCTCGCGTATCCGCGAGCCCTTAGCGATGATGACCGCCGCCGCCCCCGCCGCCCCGGGCCGGCGCCGCACTCTCGGCC
>CADDZC010000023.1 GCA_902812365.1 Acidobacteriota bacterium
TCCCCGGCAAGGCCGTCCAGGACCGGGAAAGCAGAGTAGAGCGGAGCGACCTCGCCCCAGCTGCTCGGCTCGTCCGCCCGTCCGACTCGCGCGCCAGTCGTTTTGCCGCGTTATCGACGGATCGGGGAATAGCCGAGCTTCTTGAAGAAAAGGTTTTTCGCGTGCACAATGTACCATCGACGGGACGGAAGCGAGGCAGAGGATCGGCACGCTTCCACTCTGTGGATCTCATGGATTTTAAGCGGGCGCCTGTAGCTCAGTTGGATAGAGCGGCAGACTTCGAATCTGTAGGTCGGGGGTTCGAATCCCTCCAGGCGCGCCATTCGTTTCGATGGTTTGCAGAACATGGTCACCCAGCGCATTCGGTGTTTTGTGAGGAGTTTGCGAGGGTCTGGACGGCTTACCTCTCGAGAGGCAAACCAGAGCATCGATGGCCCTCGGGTTAATTCCGGGAAGCAGGTCACTGCAGGTGTCTGCCGCGACTATAATGGCCAAGGGCCATTCCACCGTGACGTCCACAGCGCCGGGCCTCCGTGGCATTGTTGCCACCACGATCACCTTCGGGGCGTCCGTTGTCGCGGGAACGCGAGACCAGCGATACCAAAGCCAAGCCACCGACGCCGGAACTCTAACGTGCTTGGATCCAGCTTCATCTTCTCGTGGCTGTTTCTTGATGCGCGGCGCAGGGATTGGCATATCCCATCCCGGCTGCATCTAACCCAAATCGCTGTTTTCTGGCATCGTGGCCTCTTCGGCCGGTCGACCGTGCCGGTCGGCTCTCAGCGAAACCGGTTGCGAGAGTTTTTCAGCAACCACCACGATTAAGGTTAAAGCCACGCCGCACTGTTGGCGTCACTGCGCGTCTCTCACGCAGCGAAAGCCCAGCGTACCGGCACGATCCAGGCTGGGTGCCATCAGCAGATATTTTCCATGCTCATCCAGGCGGTAAGCGTTCGGGAAGTACCAGCGGCTCCCTTGCGGCTGGTAGTAGCTTCCTCCGCGCAGAATGGCCGCCCGAGTATGAGGATCGACAAACTCGTCGGTCCATTGCCAGACATTGCCCACCAAATCCATTACGCCAAATGGGCTGGCTCCCTTGGGGTGAGCGTCAACATCCGCCGGGCCCGTCAGCAAGCGGCCTTTATCCGGCTCCGGCACGGCGGCCGAATCCCATTCATTTCCCCAGGGATAAAGTCGCCCGTCGGCGCCTTGCGCGGCGTATTGCCATTCCCACTCGTGTGGCAGCCGTTTGCCTGCCCATGTTGCGTAAGCGCGGGCATCTTCGAGCGAAACCCAGGTCACCGGTTTATTGCCCCATCCTTCCGGGTAAATACCACTTTTCCAGTCACGGAGGAAATTGTGGTCATCCCTGGGGCGATAGTGCGTGGTATCCAGGAACTTCTTGAATTCAGCATTCGTCACCGGATACCTATCGATATAGAACGGTCTCACCACCATGCAATGTGCATGGTGCCTGCGCGGTGCACTCTCCCATGGATACTGTACGTCCAGTCCCACCATGTTGCCGCCCTCAATTTCGACACCTGAGACTCGGAAGAAGAAGTTGCCGCCCGGGACACGAACCATCCCGGGCGGAGCGCTCGCCGCCGGCTGCGTGGAATTCGAATTCGCCATTTGCTGGGGTAGAAAGTGCCACGTGTGCGAGTAGCTGGCCAGGGGATGCTCGGCCAGTTTATGCATCTTCTTGAGAAGACTTGCTCCTTCCGGCCTCAATTGGCGCGTGGCCAGGATGGCGCCGTAACCGTGGGCCTCCATGCTGAAGCTTAATTCCGCCGTCGTTCCGCGAATTTCAGGTTCTAGCTCCACGCCATGCCATAGGTCGTAGTAGCGCATCCCCGGCTCGTCGGCGACATCGATTTCTGGTCCCGATAAATCAAACTCGTTGCGATTGACGATCGTCCACAGCGTCTGGTTTTCACCCGGCCATTGACTCGCAAACGCCCCGTAACGCAAGACCGGGACAAACGGTTCCCAGCCCGAACTCTCGAGCAACTGCCAGAAGGTACGCTCGATCAGGGCGATCCGCCGCAGCGCTTGGGCGTCGCGGGCGTCAATCTGGTTCCATACTCCCCAGATATTTTCCCAGCTTTCGTACCCAACACCATTGAAGAAGGCGAATTGTAGATCATCCACCTTGTCGCGCGCCCAGCGGTCGCAAACGTTCACCATATACCGGGTCTCAAGCCACTTGTTTTTGCTAACGGTCGGCTCAAAGGTATATTTCCAATAGCCCCAGCCGAGCTGGTTCCAGGCAATCGCCAAGTCATTGTCGCCGCCGTCGCCGCCCTCGGGTTGAAAGACGATGGGATGACCCGTGTGGTCTGAAGCCGTGCGGAAGACAAAGGGGACGGCACCCATCGTATCGCCATTGATCCCGTCGGCGCCGATCGCGGCCATCAGCCGCCCGATGGTCTCCCAGTCCGGGCGGCCTTCCGCCCGCGTTCCCTGATCCCAGGGGTTGTAGGGAAACAGCACGCGGACGCCACGACGGTGAAAGTCGTCAATCATGGCTTGCGGACCTGCGATTCCGCCCGGCATGTCTCGGATCAGGTCAAATTGATTGCGATTGTCGATTCCGATGTTGGGGTAGGTCGGCCAGATCAGCACGGCGTCGATTCCACCGTAACGCGTCCTGAGATCGCTGAGGTAGCGCTCGATCGTGTACCGCCCCACCTCCGGGTCAAAGAAATAACGGTCGTGCGCCATCATCTGCGGCTGGATGAAGGCCTTTTGAGTCCACTGGAGTTCCGGACGCTCATACTCGTCCCCTTGATACCCGATGCGAATCCGATGTTCCGTCCGCCAGTGACGAACATCCTGTAACCACTCCTTCCAAGCCTCCAGAGAAACCGGCCGCTCGCCGCCCACCGCGCAGCATTCGCCCTTTGCCGCGGTCGGGTTGGAAGGTCCCGGCATCTGCTGCTCGCTAGGCGCAAATTTTGTATCCTGGGCACAAACCGGCATCGCGAACAAAACCACCAGGATCGTCAGGCATCTCTTTTGCCCGGTTGCCTGCCTGTCAATCGTTTTGGCGATGCCGGCGTCCCTTGCCCGTCTGATGTCGGTCAACATCGGGGTTCTCCAGAGCTGTAAGAAGATACTACGTTACGTCCCGCGTGAAAACTTTTACTTGATCGCGTAATCGGGACGAACTGATTCCGATTTAAACCCTTTTAGCCGGGCGTCGCAAGTAGAAGCTGGACGAACCCGATCTCAGGGGCCGGCCCCGTCGGAATCTGACCGCAGAGATTTCCCGATGAAGTCCTTGCCACGGCGCGGCTGTACGGGATTGGAGGGCAATCCCAAACAGGCATCTAGGGAAATCGCGTGAGCCCCACCCGTTGTCTCAGACCACGACAAGGCTGTCGCCTGAATCAACGCCCGACAGAGGAATGGGCTCGGGTACGGTGGCCAAGTTCTGCGCCGGATTGCCAGAATTGTAAGATTGGCTTGCCAAGTGCGGACGCGTCGGTGTTCCCTCAATATCTGCCCAATCAGTGTCGCCATCAGCGCGGCAGGCACTACCACGCGCATGACTTTTGAGGGGCTCCGAGTCTCCGCCGACTCGCTCACGAAAACCGCCGTGCAAGTTCTTCGCCAACTCAAGCGCGGCCGCGGAGAGTGTTTTCGCCGGGTTCGACTCGGACTGTTCGACGCTGTCGGACGGCTCCGGAATGAATCTGCATCTGTTCCCGGGAGCCCGTGAGCCTTATGTGTTCAACTGGCTGAACAAAAAGGGTTTCTAGAGTGGAAACGGCTATTGACCGCTTCGCAGCTAGGCTAACATGGTGCCTTGGCCGATCAATCGTCAGGTCGTCTGCGCCTGCCACGGGGTCGCAAATGAAACGGGCGCTGCGTGGCGCCGGTTGCCCGAGCGGTCCAACTTCACTGTGGCGGCTCAACCCGGCAGAGCGGGTTGAAGCGATGGCGTTCATCCAGCGCTTCTCGACGGGTCCGCAGTGGCTGCCGATTCAGAGTCTTGCCATCGAATGACTCACAGCTTGGGGGCATGCATGCGAAGAGCTCTGGTCACGGTCCTCGTTCTGGGCGCCGCCGTCCGAGTGCTGGCGGCCCACGACCCCTTAGCTGACCAAGTCACGATCTATCGCGACGAGTACGGAGTGCCCCACATTGTGGGTGAAACCGAGGAAGCCACATTCTTCGGTTACGGCTACGCACAGGCCCAGGACCACCTCGAGAAGATGTTCCTTGAATACCGCGATGCACAGGGAAGAAGATCGGAAATACTGGGCTTGGGAGCGTTGGGCGATGGCTACCTTCGGTTCATCCCTTACGAATACCGCTGGGACGGGGACTATTTGCAGCGCCTGCTGCGGACCAAGCAGGCGGTCGTCGAGAATCGTGACAAGATCGGCCCGCAGGTGTACCGAATATTGTCGAGCTTCGCCCGCGGCGTCAACGCTTACATCGCCGACCATCGGTCGCAGATCCCCTCTTGGATTGACGGAATTGAGGCCGAAGACGTCGAGGCCTTGGAACGCAGCCACTACTTCCGTTTTTACAGCGTTCACGAAGCTTTGAGCAAACTCACGAACCTGCCAACTTCCTTTCCCAACCTTGGATCCAACCAGTTTGCGATTGCACCGGGAAAGTCGGCTGACGGCCATGTTATCCATGTGGAGGAGACGCACATGCCCTGGGCTAATCGCTTCCAGAACTACGAGGCCCATCTCCTCACCCCCGGCAAGCTGGATGCAGCCGGCATCAGTTGGTTCGGCAGCCCTTTCTTTCTGGACGGCCTCAATGAGCACATAACCTGGTCCGCAACTTGGAACATGCCAAACATCTCAGACGTTTATGAGGAAAAACTGAATCCCGCCCATCCGCTCCAATATCTGTACGCCGGCACGTGGCGCACCATCAGAGTACGGTTTGAGACGTTTCGGATAAAAAATGGGAACGGCTTCCGGGTGATGACATTGCCCTGCTACTACACCCACCACGGCCCTATTGTGAAGTTTGACAAAGAACGGCATCGAGCTTACGCCGTGAAGTTGCCGAATTTTGATGGTGTCAATTATTCCACGCCACTGTACCGGCTTATGAAAGCGCGGGATCTAACCGAGTTCAAAGCGGTCTTAGCCTTGCACCTCATACCGCGCTGGAACCTCCTTTATACAGATACAAGAAACCTTTACTGGGTTCACAACGCCACAGTGGCCGAACGCACACCCGGGTACGACTGGCGCAAACCGGTGCCCGGCTGGTTGAGGGATACGGAGTGGGGACCTTACCTCCCGTTGAGCAAAATGCCGCAATTGCTCAATCCTGCCTCCGGCTTCATCCAGAACTGCAACAACCCTCCATGGTTGTCGACCTCCAACTCCGGCCTCCGGCCTCTTGATCCGGCGCCTTATTACCTTTTGCCGGTGCCAAAACCGGAAATCAGCCAGGAGGACCTGAATGCGCGCGGCGAACGTCTTCTCAAGATTCTTGGCCAGGACAAGAAGTTTACGTTGGACGAAATGAAGGCTCTCGCCTACGATACTTACGTCGTTCCGGCCGACGTCATTATCCCCTTACTGGAGAAGAGTGAACAGGGGAGTCCCGAGGGAGCTGATCCGGCCGTTCGGCGCGCGATACGGACTCTCAACACTTGGAACCGCCGGTCGGCCGCCGATTCTATAGCTCAGACCTATCTCTATTTTTGGGCCCAAGCGTACCGCGCCATGTTCTCTGATGCCCAACTCGAACGCTTTCTGGCTATTTCTCGCTATCGGGTTGACCTCAATTCGACCCAGGAGCAGAGAATGGCGATCGCCGCTCTGAAAGAGGCGCTGGGCAGAATTCAACAGCTGTTCGGCAAGACCGAGGTTACGTGGGGCGAAGTCAATGTGGTCGAGCGCGGTGGAACCTGGCCAATGGACGGCACGGGCGTGTTCGACGTGCTGCACCCGGATGACGGTGTCCAAGGCAAAGACGGCCGAATCCGCTGCAATGACGGATGGGGGCATATGCTGGTGGTTGATGAGGGACCACCCAAAAGAGAGTGGAGCCTTCTGCCTTACGGCGAGTCGGAAGACCCGGCCTCGCCGCACTTCAACGACATGGCAAAGTTACACAGCCAGAGAAAAATGAAACGGTTGTGGCTCACGCCGGAGGAGATCCTTGCCCATACAGAATCAGTTTGGGGTATTAAGGATCGCCTGAAGAGACTATATCCCTCGCTCGGCGCAGCCCCTCCGCGGCCAGGTAACCGTCTCAACTAGCTCCGCGGGGAAAGGCCTAATCCTGTTCAACGCAGCGCACCAGCGTTCACACGGCCATCCATCGCCGCAGATCGTGAAGGCGAGGGGCGCGGCGCCCGAAAGCGCACCTGAACCCTTCCCACCCCTAAAAGTCTCCTTCCTTCACGTAGGGTTGACTCCACAGCGCTACTTGAAGGATGACCGATTTGATCCATGCCTGATGCATCTTTTCAACCTCTTCCGGCTTGTGCCCCTTCTTGGCGAGAAAAGGTTTCAGGGTCGCCGTGATCGGGTAGATGAGGGCGATGAGGTAGCGGTAGTCAATATTCGGAACCGAGTCGACGTCGTCGGTCCGGTTCTTGGCGGTGCGGTGATGCCGTCGGCCGATCTCATGCTGGTAGTCGAGCCACTTCTGATCATACTCGGCGCGGGCTGTATCGCGCACCCATTGTCCAAACCGCTTCCGCACTCGCTCCAGATACTCGGGAATGGGTTTGCCGTCTTGGCGGCTGCTGAAGTACCGAAGCAAATGGCGATGAGACGCGACAAAGCCGTACCAGACGTCGAGCACCTGCTCGATCTGGTCCTCAAGCACTGCTGCCGACATGCGCAGATAGCGCGCGTCCTCCTCGGTGAAGAGTATGGTCTGCTTCAGCCGGTCAAGCTCTTCGAGACTGATGGGCGAACGCGGTAGATCCGGGGCGCCGAAAGTGTACCCCGGAATCGGTGAGAGTGCTGACGATGAGCTCATATGGTTTCTTCTCCTTCCTTGGAAATAGCCGGCCCGAAGGGCCGGGATTCCTCTGCTTCCGGGGGCGTTCCCGTCTGCGAACACCCCCGCGCGAAGCGCTCCCAGGCGAGCGCTGCTTCTGTGGCTGGGGCAGGCTCCTGATCCTGGCAGTCGAGCCGCAACTCGGGGTCTCCAAACGGGGCGTCCACAAATGCGCAGTGATGGGGGCGCTGAGGGTCGGCATGTGCATAGGGCTTGAAAAAGCGACAGGTTACGCACATCCGCGAGACGGAAATCTCACCGCGCTCCTGGAGGACGCGAATCATCTTTATAATGGCCCGCAGGAGGACGGCTTGCTCGCCGGGCTCGAGCGCCCCCACCGCCCGCAGCAGAAAGTCCGGCCACAGGGCCGCCCTCTCGGCCATCCGCCAACCCTCTCGAGTAAGCTCCAGCCGGATTCGCCGGGAGTCCGATCCGTCGCGAATCTTGCGAATCAGCCCCTTCGTCTCCAGGGCAGCCACCGCATCGCTTGCGGTGGCTGGCGTGACCGCCAGTTGCTCGGCAATGCCCGAGAGGGTTGCACCGCGTACATCGCTTGCGGGCATGCTCTGAAGCAGCGCAAGGATCTGGCCTTGAGTGGGGGTCAGACACTCCGCGGCAGCTCCGCGCCAGGCATGGCTCCGAAGCGCCAGGCCTAACTTGTTTAATCCCGCCACGATGCGTCGGGCGAGCGAGAGGGTAGCGGATGGAGCCGAGCTGTCAGAGACCATCATTAGGACTCCTAACGATATCTCCAGGACCGCTTCTTGTCAACACCCTTTTAGGACCCCTGCCCCAGCTTCAGGGCGGGAAGGCGGCTAGGGAGGCAGCATCGCTACCCCGTGGGCAGAGGCGGTCGAGGGTCAGAATCAAAAAGAGGTGTACAGCCGCGCCTTGCCTCCTTGCCAATGGGCGACCTGGTTTGGGACACTTCAGACTGGTCGAAAGCAGGAGAACTCCATGCAAGTCTCATATGGGCTCGGTGCGTCCGTAAAGGCACGGGTGGGAGAAAGGCGGTCAAACGGCTGGCGGGTTTTTTGACGCGGAGTTCACCTTCCAGTAGACCACGTAACGCTCGCCCTGCAATTTGTAAAGTGGAATCAACGAGGTCGCCCGGGGTTGCCCTACAGTGCGGAAAGTCAGCGTTTTGCCCGCCACCGGCTCGACCCAGCTGGCAAGCCCGTCACGGTTTGCCTGGATCACGGGCACGTCCGCCGGCTTGCCGCCCGGCGAGGTGTTGTAGCCGAGGTAGGTATTCGAGTCGTTTAGCCCCTCACTGCCCAGGCGGCCGGCGAGCACCAGGGGCCCGTACATCGCCGCCTGCTGCGTCTCATCGCCCGGCAACGACTCAACCCGCAGGCTCATCGGCAGTCGCACCTCAACGCGGTCCCCCGTCTTCCACGTCCGCTCGAGCACCAGGAAGCTGCTTGGGCCCGAGAACACGGGCAGCAGCTCGCCGTTCAGCTTCACCGTTCCTCCCCGCACCGCCCAGTAAGGAACGCGGATATGAAAGCTCAGCGTCACCGGCCGCTCCGCATGCACCGTCAGCGCCGCGCCTTCTTCTTCCGGGAAATGTGTCTCCTGGCGAAGCCGGAGGCCCTTTTCCGGCCATTCGAGCTCCGAGGCGATGAACAGGTTGACGTAGACTCCGCGGTCGTCGTGGAAATAGATCGTATCGTTAAACTTAGCGAACTCCTCCGCGCCTGTCCCTGTGCAGCACCAGAAAGAATCGTAGGCAGAGTTGTAATATTTCCACCACCCGCGACCGACGGGCAAAAAGTAGCATTTCATCCCCCGCGCATCTTGCGTGCCGAGCCGGCTGTTGAAGAGCGTCCGCTCGTAATAATCCATCGCCGCCGGATCGGCCGTCCAGCCAAAGAGGTGCCGCGTCAGCTTCAGCATGTTGTAGCCGCAGCAGCATTCTTCGTCGTCCTGGCCGGTTTCCTGGCTCAGGTTGCCGGGGTCTCCCCGCCAGTGCTCCCGGTAACTCGTGCCGCCGGTCGCGAACACCCGCCGCGTCGTCACCTCGTGCCAGAAATAGCCGGCGATGTGGCGGTAGCGCTCGTCGCCGGTCACTTCATACTGGCGCGCCGCGCCGATGATCTTGGGGATGTTTGTGTTCGCGTGCAGCCCTTTCAATTCGTCGCGAAACGCGGCCAGGGGATCGAAAACCGCCCGGTGGTCAAAGCGCTGCGCCGTGAGAAGGTATTGCCGCCGGCCGGTCAACGCATAAAGGTTGCACAACACCTCGAGCATTCCGCCCTGCTCGACTTCGAGCACCCGCTGCATGTGCTCGTCGCTCAGCGGATCGGTCCAGCGGGCCACCCAGCTTGCCATCTTTTCCGCTGTCTCGAGCGCCTGCTCATTGCCGCAATAGGTGTACATGTCCAGGTGCCCGGCCATGATCTTGTGGAGGGTGTAAAACGGGGCCCAGACGGGCCGACCCTCCCGCAGCCGGTCGAAAAACTCTTCCGGAAAGGCGCTGAGATATCCGTTGCCGTGCGCCTGCTGGCACTGGGCCAGCCTGCTGACCAGGTCGCCGGCTTTTTTCCTGAGCTCCTCGTCTCCGGTGCTGGCATACATCAGCGCCGCGGCCGAGAGGTAGTGGCCGCCGCTGAAGTGACCCCGCACCTCACAGTCCGGCTTTTCCCAGCCTCCGAGCGGCTCGGCGGAGGAGGGCAGGCCGGCCGTAACGCGAAACATGTGAGCCAGGCGGTCATTCGGCAACTGCCGCAGGTAACCAAGGTTGGCCTCCTGCTGGTCTTTAAAAATACCGTCGATAAGCTTCACCTGCTGGTTGGGAAAGGGAAGCACCCGCCAGGAAATCACTTCCCGAGGCGCCACCGAGCCGCCCGGCTCCGCATTCGCCCTTGAATTCTCCGGCGAGCCCGCACTCCATCGCCCGGGCAAGATCGCGGCCCCCGCGGCCACTGCTGCAAGCTCTATGAACTGCCTTCGGCTGTGCATCCGGGTATGCCGCTTGCGTTGCGCTCGGTGCCAGATTCCGCCCGCGCTCGCAGCCTCTCCGCTTCGCCGCGGTTCGTGCTTCCGTTCCTGTCCACCTGAACTCCGCATACCGTTGACACGGAAATATAACCTATATCACCTCTGTGGATGGCGAGTGAGGTCGAGCTGCTGGCCTCGTTCACCACGGGCGATGATACATCCCGCCCGGCGTCAAGGCCAGCAGTATGTGGGCCAGCCTTTCCCTGACGCAGGAGTGCGGCTTAGGTCCGGAGCTCTGGTCGGCGGCTGAGCAGGGGCAAAAGCCCGACTCCGGTTGCGAGCAGCAGCCAGCATGCGGGTTCGGGAACGGCTGACGGCGCCAGGGTTGCGCTGACGGCCGTCAGATTGCCACCCTGCAGGCTGAAATAAGCGCTCTCGCCCGCAGCGAGCCCCGCTCCGCCATTAAAGAGCACTGTCCCGCTGGCCAAGTCGGAGCTCATATTCCCGAAACTGACCCCGGGGCCTTCGTATCCGGTCGGTCCGAAGGTGGCAACCGGGCACCCTGCCGGCTGAGGGGTGGTGCCAATGCCGCAGAGCCCGTCACCGTCAAAGAAGAAGGCGCCTTGCCCCTGCGAGTCGGAGCCCGTGATGGCCAGCGATTCCAAAGTGCTTTGACTCTGATTGAGCACTCCGATCAGCGCGTCGTCGCCGTCAAGATTAAAGGGTTGCTGCGATGGATCGGAGAGAACCGTGATGCTTCCTCCGGCCTTGACCACAATCAGGAACTGGCAGCTCGTATCGCCGCCGATCGCCGGGCACTCGGTGAATGGAGCCGATGGCGTGGCGAGCGCCGGACCGGCCCCCAACAGCAACCACGCGACTCCGAGCAGCGTAGAATAATATTTCATCGTTGTCCTCCTATTCGAGATCAAAGTGACTTGGTTGCGATTTTCGCCGCATTCAGGCGGCGTGCCCGCCGCCCGCCGATTCTGTGGCCTCGACAAAGCCCCTTTCCCCTCAGGCGGGGTTCGAGGACTCATGGATCGCCCCGTTCACCCCGTTCGGGAAAAAGCCGCCACTCATCACGTTGGCCTGAAACCCGTAGACGATGAACAGCACCTGGCCTGGGGTGCGAATGGCGGTTTGGGCATCCTGAAGGTCCATGGAGAAGAATTGGGATCCTGAGGGTGGCGGCAGGATATCCACGCCGTCAAGCTGGGTCGTGGCCACCCCGTTCAGGGCAACTTGCAGTCGAATATTGCTCGAGTGTTCAGCTTCTGCGGCCAGAATCCGCGCCGCCGCTCCGAGCACGGCGGTGTTTTGAATCAGCGGCGCCGCGCCGCCATAGGCCGTGACGCCGACGTCCTCGAAGGCGCGGGCCAGCGCCAGAAACTGCTTGAGGTTGCCAAAGCCGAAGCCGAGAGCGTTGAGGTTAATCGCGGGTTTGGCGACGGGTTGTACGCCCAGGGAACTCAACGCGTTCCGGATATACAAAACATGCCGCTGCTCATCATAGGCGATCTGCTCGGCGATGGTTTTCGTGCGGTCACCGCCCACGGCGATATGAAGATTGACTCGGCTGCCACCGGTGGTTGGTCCTGCGTTGCCGCTCCCATTAGTGGGAATTCCAATCTCCGACAGCGTTTTTCCGGTGGTTGCCACCGTGTAAAACTCAGCCTCGAGGTATTCCAGGTTTAGGGCGAAATTCAGAATATCGGTGTCTGTAATGGATTGCGCCATGGCGATGTTGGTGTTTGCCAGCCAGCCAGCGCCGGCGAGGCCGAGCCCGGCGGCACCGGCGAGTTGCATGAAGTGGCGGCGCGTTGGCGAATGATCCAAAAGGTTTCCAGGTTTCCCGTTCTTTGCCATCTTGATCCTCCTTAAAGTCAAAGTGCGAGCGCTAATCTGAATGGCGGCGGCCGAAGCGCAGGCGGCTATTTCCTGCGCCTGGAAGCCGACCGTTTCGTTTCATGGCCAGCGCCGTGGCCGGCTCGGGCTTGAACAGATCAGATCCGAGCCTTCCGCTCCGCCAGCCGATTGATTGCCACCCTGAGTACGTAAAGCGAAGGGCAAGTGGATTGAGGTACTTTAAGGAGGTTTTTCCGAGCGTACTCAACTGTCTTGCCAGTACAGGAAACCTTTGCCATAGGCTCTTCAGGGGTAAAGGCGGGATTGGCTTGAACGGCCTGGCCACGTCTCGACTCCTCGTGAGGAATCGAGCCGGCCAACGGCATGCGCACACTGGCAGCACAATGACGGTGACAAATTCTGTAAAACCTGTCAAAATCCAATCAGCCTTCGGAAACGTACTTGTTGAAGAGAGCTGAATTGCCCAATGCTCCCCATCACACTGACCGTCACCCGGCGGATTTCGAATTGATTCGCCGTGTTGCCAACGGTGACGAAGCGGCCTTGACGGCGCTCTACGACCGTTATGCGGGTGTGGTCTATTCTGTGGCGCATCGCGTCCTGAAGGATGAGGGGGCGGCCGAAGAGGTGCTGCAGGATGTCTTTTATCAGTTGTGGTGCAACGCTTCGCGCTACGATGCGGCCCGGGGCACCATGGCGGGCTGGCTCTTGGTCAGCGCGCGCAACCGTGCGATTGACTTGCTGCGCCGACGGAAGCCAGCGGATACCAACAGCATGGAAGAACCGGTTCCGCTGGCTTTTAACCTGGAATCCAGTGTGGCCAGGACGCAATTGATCTCCAGGGTGAAATCCGCGCTCGGGATTTTGACCCCCGCCCAGCGCCAGGTGCTGGAGCTGACATACTTTGCAGGAATGACGCACGGCGAGATTGCTGAAAAAACCGGAGAGCCCTTGGGTACGGTAAAGACGCGACTGCGCGCCGCACTCCACACGCTCCGGCAGGTACTGGCCCCGTGAACGAGCATCCACAACCTGAAGAAGTCTTTGACGAGTACGCGCTCGGCAGCCTGGAGGGCGAAGACAAGCAAGCCTTTGAATCTCACCTCCGCGACTGCAAGACCTGCGCGCGGAGACTCGAGGAGGCGCGCGCCCGTCTGGCGCTGCTTTCATTGGCTGCCCCGCCGATCACACCGCCGTTGCGGGTTCGGGAAGGGCTGCTGGCCCAAGTGCGCGCGCAGTCGTCGGGAAAAGTTCCGAAGCCGGCAATAAGCCGCCAGCCCCGGCGCACACTTTGGCTGGTTCCGCTGCTGGCGGCCGCAGCAGGCGCCCTGGCCATCACCGCCGTCGTTCTCATTCGCTTGAACCATCGGTTGAGCCGGCAGCTTGCGGCTCTCGAGCAGAAGCAGGCGGCCATGCTGGCCGCCCAGCAGGAGCAACAGTTGCAGGCGGACAAGGCCCGCCGCGTGCTGAACGTTCTCACCTCGCCAGAGACCGTGAAGGTGTCTTTGCTGCCCGCCGACGCCCACCCGGCGCCCCAGGGGAAGGCATTCTACAACTCCGACAAAGGTCTGGTGTTTTATGCCGCCAACCTTCCCCCGCCTCCGTCCGGTTATACTTATCAACTTTGGCTTGTCCCGCTGCGCGGCGTACCCATCAGTGCCGGCGTCTTTCGCACCGATCGTGAAGGCGACGGCAAAGTCGTGCTTCCCCCTCTGCCGCGCGGAGTGCCGGCCAAGGCGTTTGCCGTCACCATCGAGCCTGCTGGCGGAAGACCGCAACCGACCGGAAAAAAAGTCTTGATTGGGGCTGTGTCGTAAGAGGTTTGCCGGGAACTCTTCACTCTCCCGCGCTGCCACCGCTGACTGGCGGGCACACCGCCGCGCCCCCGTGCACCATCAGGTTGCGAGTCGATCCGCGAGCGCGGTCAGGTCCCCGGGGAGACCGGCGGCGCCAATTGCTTCTGGGCGTTTTTCCGTGCGCGGCCTGATGGGCGGACACTTCAGTTGCCAATTGAATCGAACCTCTCAGGGCCCGACAACACCTGGCAGACCGCGCCGACCTCGGCAGGCTGCCGCGTTGATTTCCCAACAAAGGGAAGAGTGTTGACCCCTGTTGAAGGCATCGATATTTGTCCGTGCCGGAAATTCTTACGCCCTCAGATGCCCGGCCACCAAAATCGGCTGCTTTCGACACCCACAGTCTCGTTGCGGAGGGCTAGCCGGTGCCCTCCACACAACGGCACCTTATCGGCGCCGGGCGCGGTGAATCATCGAACACTGGGTGCCGAAGAGTCCGCGATCACAGCTCACAGGCGTGCCTTGTGAAGGGTCACTGCGCCGCCGGCAGAGTTCCGATGGTGGCATTGGCCTTCAAGTAGCGGAGCGAAGTCAGAAACACATCAAGATCACCCTGTGGCAACGGCATGTATGTGCTCTCAAGGTTGCAGGGTCCCGGTGTTTTTGCGCCTCACGCGGTTCGTACAGCTCGTCCGACGCAGGCGGCCATCCGCTTCCACGAATTCAGGGTGGCTTCCGAGCGCAAGAACTGCCTTCTGTGCGCCGGCCCTCAGGGCATTCATCGCCCTTGCACGAGCTCGGCGACCTCCACCAAGGCTTCGGCCGCGTACTCGACCTGCTCGGCGGTCATCTCCGGGAACAGCGGCAGGCTCACAACCCGCTCGCACGCCGCCTCCGTGCAGGGCAGGGAACCGGGTGGGTAGCCTCGGCTGGCATAGGCCGGTTGCAGGTGAACCGGGCGCGGATAGTGGATGGCTGTTTGAACGCCGCGTGCTTCCAGCTTCTTCCTCACCTTATCCCTATTCTCCACATAGGCCACAAAGAGGTGGTAGACACATTCCGATTGCGGGTCGTCCTCCGGAAGACCGACCGGCGCGCCCGTGAGAAGCTGCCGATACCGGTTCGCCCATTCCTGGCGCTTCGCCGTCCATTCGCCCAGGTGCTTCAACTTGACCCGCAGTACTGCCCCTTGGAATCCGTCCATTCGATAGTTGAAACCGATGACATCGTGGCGATAGCGCGTCGTTTGACCGTGATCGCGCAAAGCCCGAGCCAATTGCGCCATCTGCTCGTCGTTGGTTGTTAGAGCTCCGCCTTCGCCGTACGCGCCCAGGTTCTTCCCCGGATAGAAACTGAAGGCGGCGGCTCGCCCTAACCCTCCTATCCGCCGGCCGCGGTATCGCGCCCCGTGCGCCTGGCAAGCATCTTCGATCATCATTACGCGGTGGCGCTCGGCGATAGCGGCCAGAGGCTCCCAATCGACGGGCCGGCCGTATAAATGCACCGGCAAAATCACCTTCGTTCGGCTCGTGATGGCAGCTTCGACACGGCTGGGATCGAGGTTGGCGGTGCGGGGATCGATGTCTACGAACACCGGCACGGCCCCGGTGTACGAGATGGCTTCCGCGGTGGCGATGAAGGTGTTGGCGGTGGTTATCACCTCGTCTCCGGGCTGGACGCCGGCGGCCAACAGGGCCACATGGAGGGCGCTGGTGCCCGAATTCAGTGCCACGCAATACTTGGTTTCGCAGTACGCGGCAAACTCCTCCTCGAATCGGGCGACCTCTTCCCCCAGAACAAAAGCCGCGTGACTACAAACCCGATCGAGCGCACCCAGGATTTCCTGGCGCAGGCTCCTATACTGAGCCGTGAGGTCGAAGTACGGCACGTTCATGGATGGTTCTCCTCCGCTCGCCACGCCGAGCCCCGGGCTGGAAGCTACCCTAGTCGCCGCTAGCGGGCGTGTCCAAGCGTACACCATCGTGGGCGGCGGCGTCCTCAGCCCGTCATTTCCACAGCGCTTCGGCTTTTGCCTTGGCGCGAACTCGATCTCGATGGGGCTGGAAGCGAGCTTTCCTCGGCGGCCGAGGCGGGCGCCCCGCTGTTCCGACGCTTACAGTACACTGACTGGAGCAATCTCGGGAGGCGTGATAGACTTCGCCCACTATGGCGACGACTAGGCGCGCTTTTCTGAATACGGTTACGGCGGCGACGGTAGCCACGGCGTCGCGGAGAGTGTTAGGCGCAAATGACCGCGTCGAAATCGGTTTCATCGGCTATGGCCTGATTGGCAAGCAGCACGTTTACGACTGCAGGAAGTTCACGGACGTAGAGTTGGTGGCCGTGTCGGACGCATACCGGCCGCGCATGGAGGAGGGTGTAGCCGCTTGCGGGGGGCGGGCGCGGGCGTACAGCGACTTTCGTCAGATGCTCGACGATAAGGACATTCAGGCGGTCATCATTTCGACGCCCGACCACTGGCACGCGCCGATGACCATCTTAGCGTGTGCCGCCGGCAAAGACGTGTACGTCGAAAAGCCGCAGACGCTTTTTGTGGAAGAGGGTCGGTGGATGGTGAAGGCGGCGCGCCGCTACCGACGGGTTGTGCAGTGCGGCTCGCAGCAGCGGAGCGGCATCCATTACAGGAACGCCATCCGACGCATGCGGGCGGGAGAGATCGGCAAGATTCATACGGTGCGCATCGGCGTTTTTCGCAACATCATGCCCGGCTTCGGCAATCCCCCCGACACCGATCCACCCCCCGGGCTCGATTACGACATGTGGCTGGGTCCGGCCCCGCTCCGTGCTTATAACCCCGGCCGGTGTATCTATCACTTTCGCTGGTTTTGGGATTATTCGGGTGGCCAGATGACGAACTATGGAGCTCATGACGTGGATGTTGTCCACTGGGCGCTCGAGGTGCACGGGCCGACCGCGGTGGCCTCGTCGGGTGGGAGACTGGCGCTCGAAGATAGCGGCGAGACACCGGACACCCAAGACGTTCTTTTTGAGTATCCGGGCCACTTCACCTTGGAATGGACGTGTCGCGAAGCCAGTGTGGGTCGTGCGCAAGGCGAGGGGACGGAATTCTTCGGAACCAAGGGAAGCCTTTTTATCACCCGGGCGGGCTACCAAATTTACGCCGACTTGAAAGGCGACCCCGCCAACCAGATCCCTCGTATTGTGGGACATCCGGCGGGCGGACCCGTTTACCATCCAGAGGTGAAAGCCGTACCCTGGACGCAGGCGGTTAGCGAGAGAGCTTCCAACGAGCTGTGGTCGTCGCACATGCGCAACTTTATCGATTGCGTGAAATCTCGACACAAACCAAACGCGGACGTGGAAGACGGCCACCGCACGGCGACGGCTTGCCACCTGGCCAACCTATCTCTGCGGTTGGGCCGTAAGATTCGCTGGGATGCGGAGCATGAGCGCGTTGTGGATGATCCCGAGGCTCAGGCAATGCTTTGGCGCCCGTACCGTCCCCCATGGGATCGCGTATTGGAGTCGCTTGACTTGGATTAGGGCAGCAGGGATGGAGCAGTGGCGGTGCGTCGTCTGGGATCTTCACCTATAAATCGTCGAGCTTTTCTCGCTTCCGTTGGCCTAGCCGGGGCGACGGCATCGTTTGGCCAGACACCCCCGGCCGGGGGTCAGCCCGTCATTCGCACGTCGATGGGCATCACGACCGCCTCGCTGTGGCAGAACCGGCGCGACAAGACGATTTACGAGTTTCTCGAATTTTGTCACTCGCGAGGAGCTGGCGGCGCCCAAGCTCCCTTTGCTTCGCTCGATCCGGATTACATTCTCCGGGTGCGCCGCCGGGCTGAGCGCTGGGAAATGTACGTGGAGATCGAGGTCGAGTTACCCAGGGGAGAGAACACCGAGGAATTTGAGAGGACGGTGAAAGCAGCCAAGGATGTGGGCGCAGTAGCCATGCGGGCCGCATGTTTGGGCGGACGGCGTTACGAAGAGTTTGCGAGCCTCGCCGCGTGGAAGGAATTTGAGGCGCGCTCAAAACAGCGGATCGAGAAGGCGGTGCCCATTCTGGACCGTTATCGCGTGCCGCTGGGGCTGGAAAATCACAAAGACTGGACCGCTGACGAGCTGGTGGCACTCCTCCAAACATATTCCAGCGAATATCTGGGTACCTGCCTGGATACCGGCAACAACTTGTCGCTGCTCGATGATCCGATGTACGCCGTCGAGAAGCTGGCCCCTTACGCGGTCAGCACCCACTTTAAGGATATGGCAGTTGCTCCGTATCCTGACGGCTTTTTGCTGTCAGAGGTGGTATTGGGAAAGGGACTACTGAATCTTCGGCGCATGGTCGAGGTGATTCACCAGGCCAGACCTCAGACCCGGTTCAATCTGGAAATGATTACGCGCGATCCACTTCGGATTCCTTGTCTGACCGATCAGTACTGGACAACGTTTCCCGACCGCAGCGGCTTGTACTTAGCGCGTGCCCTGCGTCGAGTGCGAGATTGCCAATCCGAACGGCCCCTCCCACGTCCGGGATTGTTGGCTGTTGATCAACGACTCCAACTCGAGGACGAGAACATCCGGCGCTGCCTCGCTTATGCCGCTCAGCAACTGGGGCTGGCCGCATGAAGTTCGGCCGCCGCAAATGTGCCGAGACCGCGGCGGGCCGCGTGCCATCCGAGTCGCCATCTGGAAGAGGGAGGACGAGGCCGGGAATGCCACCGATGCCCGTTGGCCAGAGCTTTGACGTCGCTGTAATCGGCGCCGGCGTTTTCGGAGCCTGGATCGCTCACGCGCTCAATGCCCGGCGACAGAAGGTCATGCTGCTGGACGCGTATGGCGTATCCAACGCCCGCTCCAGCTCTGGGGACGAGTCGCGAGTCATTCGAATGGGTTATGGACCTGACGAAATCTATACGCGTTCAGCGATGGGGGCGCTGCCCTTATGGCTGGATTTTTTCGCGCGAACGGACAAACCGAGCCTCTTTCAGCCCACCGGCGTGTTATGGCTGGCGCACCAGGGTGCCGAGTACGAACAGAAGTGCCTCAACACGTTTGTCAAGTGGGGCATCCGCCACGAACGGTTGTCGGCAGCGGACCTTCGGAGGCGCTATCCGCCATTCAACCTTACTCCGAATCCGCTAGCGCGACCAGCGGTGCCGATCGCCTGGGGCCTTTATGAGCCTGATAGCGGTGTGCTGATCGCGCGGCGCGCGGTTCAGGCCGTGGTCGAAGACGCTTGCTGCCGCGGCGTGAAAATATGAGATGTCCAAGGTCCTGATCCCTGAGGGCAAAGGGCGGCTGGCATTTGTGACGACCGGGACCGGAAGGCGAATCAGAGCCAACCTTTTTGTCTTTGCCTGTGGCGCGTGGCTGCTTAAAATATTTCCCCATCTGCTGGGCGATCGCATTTTTCCAACCCGTCAAGAGGTCTTTTTCTTTGGATCGCCGGCTGGCGAATCACGCTTCCGAACGCCGCAGATGCCTACCTGGATCAGTCTCGGAGACGAAGTCTATGGCTTGCCCGACATCGAGAATCGCGGCTTTAAAGTGGCGATTGACCGCCACGGCCCAATTTTTGATCCAGACTCGGGCAACCGGATCGTGACGGCTAATGGACTGAGAGCCGTTCAACAATACGTGACGGCGCGCTTGAAGGGCGCTGGGGACGCGCCCGTTATCGAAACGCGTGTCTGCCAGTATGAAAATACCTCGAACGGCGATTTTCTGATTGATCGGCACCCTGACTTCGCGAACCTGTGGCTGGTCGGAGGCGGATCGGGGCACGGCTTCAAACACGGGCCAGCCCTCGGCGAGTACGTCCCCGGCTGCATGCTGGAGGGCAAGCCCATTGAACGCCGCTTCACACTGGCGACAAAAGCTGTGGTGCAGCACCGGACGATCTTTTAAAAGGTACGACGATTCTCCAACCCGTTTTTCAGGGCAGGGACGTGGCGTAATGGCTAGCACGGCCCGAACGAAGGTCTCTGCCGTACCAGACCACCACCGTCGGACCACCCAGAATATGAAGTTTGAGTTGCGCACCCGTATCCCACAGCCATGGCCGGGCGCCGAAGACACCGGACGGATCCGAGATCTCCCCGGAATCAAGGAAAGGGCCGAATGACAATTCGGCGAAGCTGCTATGGTAAACCGCCCGGCTGCCGTCCCAACTGAGCAACACATAATTACGACCAAGCGGCGCAGTGCCTTTGCGGCCGCGTCGGGTGCCGTTATGGGCGCGCAACCACAGATCATTGTCACGTTCGAGTCCCAGCATGAAAAGCTCGTCAAAGGGGGGTGTGCCGAACGTCTTGCCGGCCCGCATGCGAGTACTCGTCTGGTATTTGTGCCCACCAACCTGGGGATTCCACTGCGCGAGGAGCGATCCCTGTAACTTGTCGAAAGAGCTTCCCGACGAGGCGAACAAACGGCCTAACTGCATAGTTCCCGCTGCGGTCAAGGTGAAGTGTCGTTCCGCCAGACTCAGGAGCTTATAATCCGCGGCGGACACATCTTTCAGAACGAGTCCGCTCGTAAAAAATGGAATGGCCACCGAACCTGGCGGAAGAGTCAGATTGGGAAAGCGTCGGATGGAGATTTCAGCTCCAGTCTGCCAGCTCCAGCTGCCGCTGACCACGGATTTTATGCCGCCGCCGGCCGCGAGCTTTTCCAGACCAAGATCAGAGGCAGGCGAAAGGCTGCCGTGAAAGGTGCTCGTTACGTCCCACTTCTCCTCTCGCCCGTCAGCGTAAAGACTCCATCTCCACCGGGGATTTTGGTGCAACGGCCCGGACAGCACCGCATCCAGCCGCCTTTTTTGCGAGTCCCAGCGGGCCAAGGAGGTGAAGTTAAGAGCTGACCTGCGGATGTTAAACCACTGCGGATACACGGTTTGATAAGGTGCGCCGCGCAGCAACGAGAGCAAGCCATCCAGCCTTCCGTCACCCCAACCGTTGCGCTCCAGGGGATGAAAGAGCACGTCGAACGCTCTGCCGTCGCGGGGCGCGAGCTCGAAGCGATAGTGCGGAAAGACGCCGAGAGCGTCGAGACGGGCCTCCGTGGTCCAAAATTCGCTCAGACGGAGAACATTGGCAGGCGAAAAGACGAAGGCGCGATCCAACAGAGCCGGATCCGTATGAGGTTTCGGATCCACCTCAAGATTGGCGATCTTGGGTTGATCGAGCCGATTCCAATACTTGAGCGCTGCCGGCAGGTTGTCGTCGAGGAAGTAGATCGTGGCTAGGAAATTAGTCGCGTAGGAATCTCGAGGATCAAGTCGCACCGCGCGACTCAACTCTTTCTCTGCCAGACGCAGGTTGTGCCGTCTGAACCCTATTCCGGCCAACTCGATGGGAAATCTCTTATCGCGCCGATACATTTTGGCGCCGGACTGGAATACCTTCTGAGCGTCGCTCCACCGCCCAAGTTTGGCAAGTGCCATGCCCTCGTAATAATCAGTCTCGGCCGAATGTGCGGAACAACTCCGTGCGAGGCGAACAATTTCACTCCATCGGCTCGCCGCGTAAAGCTTCCGGATAGCGGCCAGTTGATCGCAATCAACCGGAACGGGGGCTGAAAGAGCCATCGCGGGCACGAAAAGCAGCAGGACTGCAAACCCTCTCACGGAACAGACTCTACTGTGAGCGCGACTCTGAAGAGGCGGGGACGGCGAGCAGCGTCCAGTTCCTGGTCGCATCCCAGCGCTTTTGAAAATCAGGCTGGTCCATCTTCAGAAGTTTCCGTTGGGCCGGGTCGTTGACCAGCAGTGTGCCGTCCGCCTCATCCAGCCCCACCACCACCACGTAATGAATCTTGCGGTGACTCTCTCCCAGCGCCACAATCAAGGGGCGCCCGCGTCCCAAGTGATCCCGCAAGTCGCCGGTGGTTCCGCGAAAGGCGAAGGCACGAAAACCCGCCGCCTCCAGGTAGCGCTGGAGGTCAGCTGCGAACGTGCCCCTCGCATCTCGAGAGTAAAGGGCTTCCTGAATGTCATTGACGGTTCTGGCGAGACACGGGAAACCCTGCTCCCGCCAATATGTGATCACCATGGCCAGGCATGCTGCTCCGCAGCCGTTATGGGGCTGCCTGATGAAAGGAACGTCCAGCCACACGCCGGAACCAGCCGCCGCGGCCCGCGCCAGAGCCACGGTGATCACCACCACTCGAATCCACCCGAGAGAGCACATCGAGACGGTTCATCGCTCGACAATCAGGATCACAACGACAGCTGTCGCCAGTGCGATTACGATATAAGTCAGTTGCTCGTTGGTGAGCGCTCCGCCGGCCATGTCCGTCTCAACCTTGTTGGCTCTCGCGGCCAGCCTTGCCAACTCTTCGTCGCTGAGGGCAGGAATCGCTCTTTCGATCTTGGTAGGGTCAAGCCGTGCAGATTTCAGAACTCTCCGAACCGGTTCGCGTAAAAAAAAACGTTGGACCTGGGCACAATTCCGCTGCCGCGCTTCGCCGGCTTGAGCTACGGCGCGCCGAAGATCAGCATCGCTCACCACATGATCCTGGGCTCGCAGCGGGGCAGAAACCAATGACAGCGCGAAAACAGCGAGGACGCCGCACAATTTAATGGCTCGGCGAAAAATACGATTCATGAAGTTTCCTCCAGTCGTCAACCCCCGGAATTCGAAGCCTCGTCCAGACGGCCGGCCAACGCCGAGTCGACGTCCTTCAAAGGCATGGCGGGACCGCCGACCGGTTGGGAGAACCACGGCCGCAGGAATCCTCGGCCGACGCCCACCCCTCACGGCATTCGGTCGGCGAGAAACAACGTGGAATACGTGCCCTGGTTGCGGCGGGCGATGAGTATCACGACGTCGTCGCCGGATTTCAGCCGCGACTGCAGCCGGTTGTAGTCGTCAACCGATTTCACGACCTGGTGGTTGATACTGAGAACAATGTCGCTGCGCACCAAGCCCAAATCGTCGGCAAAGCTTCCCGGTCGCACCTCCGTAATCAGAACTCCCTGGGGTGTCGCCAGGTGCAATTGCTGGTACACATCCTGTGCCTGTTCCGGCGCCAGGGGTTTGACCGAGATACCCAACGCTCCGGTCGCCGGTTGCACTTGGGGCTCGTGCCCGGCGTTAGCGGAGCCACTGGCGCCTTGGCCCACGATCTTGTTCCAGTCGCCGACCACTACCTCGGTGGACCGGAGTTTCCCGTCCCGCAGAAATTCAATTCGAAGCCGGGTTCCCGGGTCCGATTCCGACACCATGGCCAGCAGGGCCTCTCCGTTCTTCACTGGTTTCGAGTCGATCGTGGTGATCACGTCGCCACGCTGTAACCCGGCCCGTTCCGCGGGGCTTCCGGTTTCGACCTGGTCCACGACGACGCCGTGGTCGGCGCCAAAACTCTTCAGTAGCACCGAATTGTTTCCCGGCGTGAAACTGACGCCGATGGCTCCCCGCCGCACCTGGCCGGTAGAGATGATCGCATTGTACACCCGGCGAGCCGTATTGGAAGGAATGGCGAGGCCGACGCCCTCGTACGCGCCCCGATCCGTGGCGATGGCAGTGTTGATACCGATCACCTGGGAGGCCAAGTTGACCAGGGGTCCGCCGCTGTTCCCCGGGTTAATGGCGGCGTCAGTCTGAAGAAAACGCTTGAACTCCTCCTCACGAGTCCCTTGCAAAACGCGGCCCTTGGCGCTGATAATGCCCGCCGTCACGGTCGAATTCAGCCCGAAAGGGCTGCCGATCGCCAGCACCCAGTCGCCGACCCGCGCTGCATCCGAGTCTCCTAGCGCGGCCGTGGGCAAGGGTCTGCCCGCATCAACCTTGATCACGGCTAAATCGGTCAGCTTATCGGTTCCGATGATGCGGGCTGGATAACCATTGCCCGGCTCGTCATCGCCGTCTCCACTAAAATAAACATTCATATGGTCGACAGGACGGTCATCGTCCTCGCGCATCACGACGTGATAGTTGGTCAGGATGTAGCCGGCCTTGTCAAGGATGACGCCGGAGCCGAGGCTGGACTCGGGAAGATCGCCCGGGGGATGTTCGCCCGGCGCACCGTGGAAGAAACGGTCGAAAAAATCGTCGAACGGGGTGCCCTGCGGAAACTGTCGGCGGGTGATGCGAATCGTGCTCTTGGTCTTAATGTTAACGACCGCTGGCCCGACGTTGGCGGCGATCTTCGCAAAAGAATTGGAAAGGTCAACTGGCGAAGGAGCCGGCAAGGGCCGCGCGTCGGGGGCCACGGTCGAAGATGCCCGGGCGTCTCCCGCGTGGTGAGCTATCAGGGTCCCAATGAGGATTCCGACGCCAAGCGTCCCCGCCACCGCCAGTGCCGCCAGGTAACGGCCAACCCGGACCTGCATGTGCGCCTCGCCTCGCTCTCCAGAAGTATACTGGCTGAGTATACACCCAAGGGTATCGCGCTCGGAAGTCATTGGAGATGCCCACCCGGCCGCACGCCCGAGCGCCACCCCGATCCTGTCGCTCCTGGGCGGTTACGGCGCCGCCCGTGACGCCGCCAGCCACCCGATTAACGGGCCCACCGCCGGGCGCACTCGACAGCGCGCTTCCACCCAGCGTAAAGCTCTTCCCGCCGCGAAGGCGACAGCGCCGGTTCAAACCTCCGCTTGACTCTCATCTGGGCCGCCAGCTCGGCTTCGTCCTTCCAAAATCCGGTGGCGAGGCCAGCCAAATATGCGACGCCTAAGGCAGTGGATTCTGTTGTGGCGGGGCGTTCGACCGGAATGCCGAGGATATCTGCCTGGAACTGGCAAAGAAAATTGTTGCGCGCGGCACCGCCGTCCACCCTCAGCACGGCCGGTCGGATGCCCGACTCATGCGCCATCGAGTCGATGATCTCCCGCGTCTGGTACGCCATGGATTCCAGCGCCGCGCGCGCCAGGTGACGGCGATTTGAGCCGCGCGTCAGACCCACGATGGTTCCTCGAGCGTAAGCGTCCCAGTGCGGTGCGCCGAGTCCCACAAAGGCCGGAACAAAATAGACTCCGCCGGTGTCCGGCACACTGAGCGCCAACGCTTCCGTCTCGGCGGCGGTCTTGATGATCCCGAGCTCGTCGCGCAGCCACTGAATGGCCGCCCCAGCGATAAAGACACTTCCCTCCAAAGCGTACGTCGTCGCTCCGTCGCGCTGCCACCCGACGGTCGCCACCAAGCCGGAGTGTGAGCGTGGCACTTCCGAGCCCGTATTCATCAGCAGAAAGCAACCCGTGCCGTAAGTATTCTTGATGCTGCCGGGCCTCCAGCATTGATGGCCGAAGAGCGAGGCTTGCTGATCACCGGCGACGCCGGCAATGGGCATCCAGCTCCCCAATAGGCGGGTTTCGGCGAGAAGGTGGCTCGACGGCCGCACCGCCGGCAGCAGGCAGTAAGGTATCTTGAAATAGTCAAGAATTTCCCGATCCCACTCGAGTGAGTGGATGTTGAACAACAGCGTGCGTGACGCGTTGGAAACATCGGTCGCGTGGGTCCAGCCACCCGTCAGCTTCCAGATGAGCCAGGCGTCGATCGTGCCGCAGGCGAGTTCGCCACGTTCGGCACGCTCGCGGGCGCCGGGGAGGTTTTCCAGCAGCCAAGCGATCTTAGTTCCCGAAAAGTACGCATCGGTCACCAGACCAGTTTTTTCCGCCAGAGTTGCATCGAACCCCTCCTGACGGATTCGATCGCACATCGTTGCCGTACGCCGGCATTGCCAAACGATGGCGTGAGCGACGGGTTTTCCTGTTGCCCGGTCCCACAAAACGACCGTCTCGCGTTGGTTGGTGATGCCGACGGCGGCGATATCGCCATCTCGGACTGCCGCCTCGGTGCATACTCGTTGGGCGACGGCGAGTTGCGACTCCCAAATCTCCTCGGCATCGTGTTCGACCCAGCCCGGTTGCGGATAGTACTGCCGGAATTCCTGGCTGGCTGAAGCCCGGGCCGTGCCTTCGCGATCAAATAAAATCGCTCGCGAGCTGGTCGTACCCTGATCAAGGGCCAAGATGTACCTTGTCACGTGTGCGCTCCCTGTTCACTCAAAGGTTCGTAAGGAGCGGCAGAATAGCACCAACGAAGGAATTGGGGAAACGGCCGCCGCAGCGTCATGAAAGGGCAAGCCGAGCGATTCGCGCCCTCGCCATGCTCGCCGGCCGAATCGGGTAGAATAGAAAATCGGCTGGATAGCCGACGGCGGCTTTGACATTCGGGTCAGAACTCAGAAGTGGGGCCCACCTTGCGCGTTGGCAAACAATGGTTCCCTGATCCCGGGTTGACGAGGTTGATGGATGTCTCGACAACACGCTGACCGCTCGCGGATTTGCTCGCGGCGGAAGTTCTTGAAGCTACTGGGCGTTACCGGCCTGGGAGGAACCGACTGGCTGGGGAGGCAGACGGCGGTGCGGGGGATAACGGCGGGTGCGGCGAGCCCCGCTCAGGGGCCGAGCAGCTTGCTCTTTGAGCTGGTGCCGCCGGCGGAAAGCCACATTACTTGGAAGCACGTTAACGGCCGCTCGCCGGAGATGTACCTGCCGGAGACCACCGGAGCCGGGTGTGCGTTCCTTGATTACGATAACGACGGCTGGATGGATATCTACCTGGTGAATAGCGGACGCTGCGACTTTTTCAACCCCGATCCTCCGCTCCGCAACGCGCTGTATCGCAACAATCGCGACGGCACATTTACGGACGTTACCGAGCAAGCTGGAGTCGGCTCGGGAGGCTACGGGCAGGGAGCCGCCGTCGGCGACTATGACGGCGACGGTTGGCCGGACCTGTACTTGACCCAATACGGCCGCAGCATCCTCTATCACAACAACGGCGACGGTACTTTTACGGACGTGACGGAAAAGGCGGGTGTCGGCGCGCCCGGATGGGCCTCGAGCGCCGTCTGGTTTGACTATAACAATGACGGCCGGCTCGATCTTTTCGTTTGCCGCTTTGTCGATTTTGACAAATCCAAAAACAAGTTCTGTGGCAACAAAGAGACTGGCGACCGCTATTATTGCATCCCGCGAGTGTACGACCCGATGCCGAGCTGGCTCTTTCACAACAACGGCGACGGGACGTTCACGGAAGTCAGCGATCAATCCGACATTGGCAAATCGCTCGGCAAAGCCTGGGGCGTGGTCGCCGCTGACATCAACAATGACGGCTGGATGGATCTGTTCGTGGGCAACGACACGGTAGCCAATTTCCTGTTTGCCAATCGCGGCCACGGCAAGTTTGAAGAGATCGGCCTACAGGCCGGCGTCGCCTACAGCGCCGACGGCCGGCCACGTTCGGGCATGGGTGTGGATGCCGCCGACTACGATCAGGACGGGTGGGTCGACCTGTGGGTGTCCAACGTCGATCAGGAAATGTATTCCCTTTACCATAATAACCATGACGAGACTTTTGATGATGTGGCGCTCCAAACCGGCATTGGGATGACGACTCGCCTGATGAGCGGCTGGGGCGTTAAATTTTTCGACTATGACAACGACGGGAACCTGGACCTGTTTCTGGCCAACGGCCACCCGGACGACAAGATCGAAGAACGTTTCAGCGAAGTGAAATATAAGGAGCCCTTACTGCTGTTTCGAGGCACCGGGAAAGGGTTCGAAAACGTCAGCGCGGTGGCCGGTCCGGTGTTTGATGCGCGCTTTGCAGCCCGGGGGATGGCCATCGGAGATTTTAACAATGACGGGGCCGTCGATGTGCTGGTGGCCGTCAATAACGCCGGGCCGCTGCTGCTGAAGAATGTGGCCGCCAAGGGCAACCACTGGCTGGGCCTGCGGCTGGTCGGTAAGAAGTCAAATCCCGACGCCATTGGGGCTTGCATCTCGTGGCAGGCTGGGGACTTAAAGCGCAGCGTCATGAAGGTGGGTGGTGGCAGTTACCTCTCGTCGCACGATCCGCGCGTGGTCCTGGGCCTCGGACATCGCGCCAAGTTTGATTGGGTGGAGATCAAGTGGCCGCCGCCGAGCGGTTTGGTCCAGAGGTTGACCGACCTTCCGGTGGATCATTACGTCACAATCGTCGAGGGCGAGGGTATCCGGAAAGAGTAGCCAGCAGGAACCTGGCGGCTAGCAAGCGGGCACGCCCCCGCGGACCGGGGCTCGGCGGGAGCGCCGGCGGGATTCTGTAAGAAACTGGATTTTCAGGCGGTTACCAATCAATGCCCTGACCCTCCGTTTAGACCTGCAAACTCGCCGTTCACTGCAAATTTTTTTGCTCAAAGGCCTTGCTTGGAGATGATGGACTTCTTATTGAGGGGGTCTTCTGGCGGTGGAGAATGACCTTTTCTTGACTGCTTCAGGGAGGGTGAAGGCGACCTTTGAGGCAGCGCGGAGATAAAAAAGAGGCTTCGCAGGGAGCAGCTGTGCTAGCATAGGCGCCTGCGTCTGGTTTAATACCCTGCACGACTAACGACGGCCAGCCATTGCTAACGTGAGGTGGACAATGAGCACAACTCTATTTAATTCCGTGCCCGACGCGCACGGATTGGTTCAGATTGGCTCGAGGGAAGAGTGGTTACGTCAGCGGCTGGAAGAAGAACGCCGCCGACTGGAGTTGGAGGCGGGACTCGAGCGGAAGCCGGTGCAGCACTTTCACCGGCCCGTCGAGCGTGCCTTTACAAGGTCGCAGCGCGATAAGACTACCTTGCTGTTCGGTGGTCTCACGTGGAAGCACGAGAAACTCGTCCATGGGGCCTTCGAGAGCCTGGGATACAAGTGCGAGGTGGTGCCGGTTCCCAACAAACGCGCGTTCCAGCTCGGGAAAGAGTACGGTAATAACGGTCAGTGTAACCCGACGTATTTTACAGTCGGAAATCTGGTGCAGTACCTCCAAAACCTTGAAGAGAAGGGTTTGACCAAGCAGGAGATCATTGATCGTTACGTATTTCTGACGGCGGGCGCCTGCGGGCCGTGTCGCTTCGGCATGTATGAAGCCGAGTATCGCCTGGCCTTGCGCAACTCGGGGTTCGATGGCTTCCGCGTGATGCTGTTCCAACAATCCGGAGGTCTTGACCAGGCGGAAGCGGAAGCCGGGCTCGAAATGAATCTTGACTTCTTTTTGGGCCTGCTCAACGCCCTCAACATCGGCGACGTCGTCAACGATGTTGCCTACCAGATTCGGCCCTTTGAGGTGAATCCGGGCGAGACCGACCGGGTGCTCGACGAGTGTATGGACCTGTTGCACGAGGTGATGAAGGCCAAGCGTCCGTACACGCTGGAAGGCAGGTTTGGCGACTTCCTGAAAAAGACGGCGCTCGGCGGTACGGCCGCCTTCCTGGGCAAATTCCTCGACCAGCTGTACGGAGAGGACTACACCGCGGCACTGCGCGAAGTGCGGGACCGTTTTAACGCCATCCCGGTGGACCGGACGCGTGTTAAGCCGATCGTGAAGATCACGGGGGAGTTTTGGGCGCAAACCACCGAAGGCGACGGTAACTTCAACATGTTCAAGTTCTTGGAGAAGGAAGGCGCTCAGGTTCTCGTCGAGCCTATCGGCACTTGGATTATGTACATGATCCATCAGGCCAAGCAGAAGGTCAAAGATGAAAGTGGACTCGACCTGATTGCCGAGAACGTCCCGAAGTGGAACCTGAAAAGACGTGTCGCCAGTCGCTTGAATACCCAACAGAAGATCGCCAAATTGAGCTTTGCCGAAGCCGTTTTCAAGCGTGAGTATCACAAACTGGTGGAAGCGCTGGGTGGGATTGCCCATCATCTGACCGACCAGTACGAACTGCAGCGGCTCGGCCATCCGTTTTACAACTCGCGGGCGGGCGGAGGTGAGGGACACCTGGAAGTGGCTAAGAACATTTATTACTCAAATAAAGACTTATGCCACATGGTGCTGAGCTTGAAGCCTTTCGGCTGCATGCCCTCGACGCAGTCGGACGGCGCCCAATCAGCCGTGGTCTCCCAGTACAAAGATATGATTTTTTTGCCGGTCGAAACCTCAGGCGAAGGCGACGTCAACGCCCACAGCCGCGTCCAGATGGCGCTGGGCGAGGCCAAGGTCCGAGCCAAGAACGAGATGAAGGCCGTACTGGAGCAAACTGGAGTCACTTTGGAGGAGGTGCAAGAATTCGTAGCTGATCATCCCGAAATGCAGCGACCCATGTACAGATACGGACATCACAAGGGCATAGTCGGAACCGCCGCGAGTTTCGTGCTCCACGCCGCTGAGCGAATGAAGGTGGAGCGGCGAGAGACGGTGTGCGTCAACTAGCGCTCGTGTCCGGTTGCCCGGCGGGCCGGGTCCGGATGCCGCTTCAGCCAGGCGGGAGAGAAAGAGAGATTAGACATGGCCGGGAAAGTGAAAGCGGTTCCAGAAGGTTTGCGCACGGTTACGCCGAGCCTTTCGGTGCGGGACGGCAATAAGGCGCTTGAGTCTTACAAGAAAGCCTTCGGCGCCGAAGTGAAGGGTGTTTTTAGCACTCCAGACGGCAAGGTGGCGCACGCCGAATTTAAGATCGGCGGCTTGGTCCTCATGTTGGCGGATGAATTTCCTGACATGGGATTTGCCGGACCGGAGACGATTGGGGAATTCCTGTCGTTCTCAACGTTTACGTGGAGAATGTCGACGCGCTGTTCAATCAGGCTATCGCCGCCGGTGCCAAGGCTGCCCGGCCCCTGGCGAATCAATTCTGGGGCGATCGCTATGGCCAGCTTACCGATCCGTTTGGCCACAAATGGGCTTTGGCGCAACACATCGAAGACGTGTCACCCGAAGAGATGGAAGGGCGCGGAAAAGAATTTTTCGCCCAGATGGCGAAATCGACGGGGCAGGGGTAACGGGCATCGGCGAGCACATTGGATTGAAAAAGATAGTTTCGCGCAAAGCGTCGATGGCGTTGGGTATCAACCAACGCGAGGTTGAGTCACGTCACTAGCGAATGCTCGGCCGAGGGGCGAGCGGATAACCCTGCCCCTCAAAGCGAGGGAAACCCCATGGAGATACCGAGTCCCGCAAACCTGATGGTCGGTCTCGATGTCGGCTCGACGACCGTCAAGTCGGTGGTGGTGGACCTGACCACTCACAACATCATTTGGAGTGACTATCAGCGTCACGACACCAAGCAGCCGGAAAAGTGCCTGGAATTTCTGAAGCGGATGGAAGCCGATACCGGTATCAAAGCCGGCGAAACGCGCATTTTTATCACCGGTTCGGGTGGCGGTGGAATTGCACCCTATATCGGCGCTAAGTTCGTTCAGGAGGTCAACGCTGTCTCTCTGGCGGTCGAACATCTTTATCCGGAGTGCGGCTCGGTGATCGAATTGGGAGGCCAGGACGCCAAGATCATCATCTTCAAGGAAGATCCCGAGACCGGCCGCAAGAAGAAGATTCCTTCCATGAACGACAAGTGTGCCGGGGGCACCGGCGCGGTCATTGACAAGATCAATGCCAAGCTCCGCATCCCGCCCGAGCAGCTCTGCGAAATGGGCTATTACGGGCTGAAGTTGCATCCGGTGGCGGGGAAATGCGGCGTATTTGCGGAAACGGACATCAACGGCTTGCAGAAATCCGGCGTACCGCCCAACGAATTGATGGCGTCGTTGTTCGAAGCCATCATCCAGCAGAACTTGGCCGTGCTCACCCGGGGCAACACGCTGCGGCCCGTCGTTCTCTTGCTGGGGGGCCCGAACACCTACATTAAGGGGATGCAGGAGTGCTGGAAGCACAACATTCCGAAAGTGTGGGAAGAACGCAATTATCCGCTGCCGGACGGCGTCGATCCCAAGACCCTAATCCAGGTTCCCCAAAACGCCCAATACTTCGCCGCTCTGGGTTGCGTTCGCTTCGGCCTGGACGAGGACAGCCACATCGGCATTTACCGGGGCTGCGAAAAGCTAGACTGGTACATCAACGTGGGCCGTCTGGAAGAGAAGAGTAAGAAGGGGGGCAGCGGGCTTTACAAAACGGAGGAAGAGCTCGCGGCCTTCAAAGAGCGATATCGGCCCAAGAAATTCATCCCCCGTCAGTTTCACTCCGGCGAGCACGTGCGAGCTTTTATGGGTATCGACGGTGGATCGACTTCCACCAAGGCCGTCCTGTTGAGTGAAGAGGGCGAGGTCATGGTGAAGTGCTACCAACTGTCGAAGGGTAACCCTCTGGAAGACACGATGGAGATGTTCGCTAACCTACGTCAGCAGGTGGAAAGCCAGGGTGCGACGGTCGAGCTGCTGGGCGTGGGCACGACCGGCTACGCCAAGGATATTCTGAAAGACGTGCTGAACGCCGACGTCGCGCTGGTCGAAACCGTGGCGCACACCCAGGCCGCATTGCACTTTTATCCCCACGCCGACGTGATCTGCGATGTGGGTGGACAAGATATCAAACTCATCATTCTGCAGGACGGCCGCGTTAAAGATTTCAAGCTCAACACCCAGTGTTCGGCGGGAAACGGCTACTTTTTGCAGTCGACCTGCGTCGGATTTGGTCACGACGTGACGGAATACGCTGACCTGGCGTTCTCCGCCAAGGCCATGCCCATGTTCGGTTACGGGTGCGCGGTCTTCATGCAGTCCGACATTGTGGACTTCCAGCGGCAGGGCTGGAAGCCGGAAGAGATTATGGCTGGCCTGGCGGCCGTACTGCCGAAGAACATCTGGCTGTATGTGTCCCAGATCCCTAACCTTGCCTCACTCGGCACCACGTTCATCCTCCAAGGCGGAACTCAGCACAACTTGGCCGCCGTCAAAGCCCAAGTCGATTTCATCGAGTCGCGCTTCAAAGACAAGGGCCAGAAGCCGACCGTCATCGTTCATGAGCATTGCGGTGAATCGGGCGCGATCGGGGCGGCAATCGAAGCGCGCCGCCTCTACCAGAACGGCCACCGCACGCGCTTTATTGGGTTCGAGGCGGTCAGGAACATTGCGTACACGACCCATCGCAACGAAGACACGCGGTGCTATTTCTGCAAGAACAAGTGCCTTCGCACGTTCATTGACGTGCAGATTGCGGGTGCGGACGAATCATGGAAGAAGTCGAAGATCCCGATCGCCAAGGGGATCAAACGGCTCATCGTGGGCAACAGTTGCGAGAAGGGCCTGGTGGAAGACGTCAACGACATGCGCGAGATCAAAAAAGGTCTTGACGCCGCCAAGAAAGAAAATCCGAACATGGCTGAGGTGGCGGCGCGGGCGGTGTTCAAGTCCTATAATCCGCCGGTGGTGGCCGACCCGCTGCCGCGTCGCCGGTTTTTGCCTCTCACCGCGGCCGAGAAGAAGCGCGCCGAGCTCATGGCGAAGCGCCGGGAAATCCGCATCGGCGTGCCGCGCATTCTCAACCTCTATTCGGTCATGCCGATCTTCAGCGCCTACTTTGAGGCTCTGGGGATTCCCCCCGAGAACATCGTCTACTCGGATTACACCAGCGAATCGCTCTATAAGGAAGGGGCGAAGCGCGGCGCCATCGATCCGTGCTTCCCCTCGAAAGTTGGAATTCCCCACGTGCACAATCTTCTCTACGTCCACCACAAGAAGAAACCGCTCGACCTTATCTTTTGTCCCATGATTGACGATCTGCCGAGCGATTTGACCCACGTTCAGGGCCATCGGGCCTGTCCGACCGTAGCCACGACCCCCGAAGCCGTGAAGGCGGCCTTCACCAAGGAAGGGGACATCTTCAACCAGAACAACATCCGTTTTTGCGACACTTTCGTGAATCCGGCGAATCCGGCGCTGCTGGCCAAACAGCTTTACGACGAGTTTAAAGACATCTTCGGCTTGTCATGGGAGGAGAACCGGCGCGCCGTCGAAGAGGGTTATAAGGCGCAGGATAAGTTCGTGACCGGGATCCTGCGCACCCAGGGCCGGGACATCCTGAAGAAGCTCGAGGCTGAAGACCGGATCGGCATCGTGCTGCTGGGGCGGCCTTATCACAACGATCCCGGCATCAATCACGAAATTCTGGAAGAGTTTCAGAAGATCGGCTATCCGGTCTTGACGCTCCAGTCGCTGCCCATTGATGACGACATCCTGCGGCCGCTGTTTGCACAGGACATCCAGGCCGGGCTCATCCAAGATCCCATGGATATCTCCGACGCTTGGAAAAACAGCTACAGCGAAAACACGTCTCAGAAGGTCTGGGCCGCCAAGTACACGGCCCGGCATCCCAATTTGGTGGCGCTCGAGCTTTCCAGCTTCAAATGCGGCCACGATGCGCCGATCTACACGGTGGTCGAAGAGACGGTGACGAAGTCTGGCACACCCTACTTCTCTTTTAAGGACATCGACGAGAATAAGCCGACCGGCTCCATCAAAATTCGCGTCGAGACCATCGCCTACTTTTTGAAACGCTACCGCGAAGAGATGGTCGCGCGGCGGAACAAAGAGCGCGAGATCGACGCCAAGCTGAAGGAGTTTGAAGCCAAGCTGCGCGCCGAAATCGATGCTTGGCCGGGCCCGCCGCCCGCTCCGTATGAAGAAGAGCGGCCGGTGGGAGTGAATGCCGTCCGGGCAGTCCGGCATGAGGGCTGAAGAGCCGCGCTCGGCGGGCGGGGATCGACCAGCGCGCTTTCCGGGCGCCGGCTCCGGTCGACCGTTACGGCGGCGAGCCTCTCGTTGGTTCGGGCGGCCCGGGGGGCTCCCTCGACTTCCCGAATCTTCGCGGCCGGGCTTTCGGTCCGATTTCGGATCAGCCGCCTCGGTGGCTTGCCTTCCCGCCGCGCTTCAGGTTATAAACACCCTTCCTCCGAAAGCAGGCCTCGGACTGTCTGCGCGTGAAGGAAGCGCTCCCAGAAGAACCCGATGGCGGAACCGTTTCGCGGCTTGGCGGGGCGCCCTGCGGATGAAGGCAACGTGAGCATGAGGATTCTGGTCTTAGGCGGCGACGGTTATCTCGGCTGGCCCACCGCCTTGTATCTTTCCGCGCGCGGCCACGCCGTGGGCGTGGTGGATAACTTCGCCAAGCGGCGCTGGGAGATGGAATTAAACGTCGAGCCCCTCATCCCCATTGCCACGTTGCACGATCGGGTGAAGGCGTGGCGGGAGGTGACCGGCAGAGACATTGAACTGTTTGTGGGCGATCTGCGCAATTACGGGGTGGTGGCGGAGATCCTCAGAGGATTTCGGCCCGAAGCGGTGATTCACTACGGCGAGCAGCCCTCCGCGCCTTATTCCATGATGGACCATAACCGAGCGGTCTTTACCCAGACGAACAACATCGTCGGCACGCTCAATCTGCTCTGGGCGCTGCGCGAGTGCGCGCCGGACTGCCATCTGGTCAAGCTCGGCACGATGGGCGAGTACGGGACGCCGAACATCGATATCGAGGAAGGCTTTCTTGAAATCGAGCACAAGGGGCGCCGGGACGTGCTCCCCTACCCGAAGCAGCCCGGATCGTTTTATCACCTCTCCAAGGTTCACGACAGTCACAACATTCTGTTCGCCTGCCGGGTCTGGAAGCTGCGCTCGACGGATTTGAATCAGGGCGTGGTCTACGGAATGGAAACGGACGAGACGGCGCTCGATCCGCGGCTGGCCACCAGCTTTCACTATGATGAAGTCTTTGGCACGGCCCTCAATCGGTTTTGCGTGCAGGCCGTAGCCGGCGTGCCGCTGACGGTGTACGGCCGCGGCGGGCAAACGCGCGGATTCCTCAACATTCGCGATACGTTGCGCTGCGTCGAGCTGGCCTTGCTCCACCCTCCGGCGGCGGGTGAGTACCGCGTCTTCAACCAGTTTACGGAACTGTTCACCGTGCGGGAACTCGCCGAACTCGTCCAGCGGCAAGCCGCGCAACTCGGCCTGCGGGTTGACATCAACCACCTCGAGAATCCGCGCGTCGAGTCCGAGCAACATTACTATCAGGCGATGCACAAGAAGCTGCTCGACCTCGGCCTGGAGCCGCACCTGCTTTCTGACGTGCTGCTGGCCAGCCTGCTGCGGCGCGTCCAGGAACATGCCGCGCGGATTAAGCGGGATATCATACTGCCGCATGTCCGGTGGGCAGGCGGCCCGCGGGCGGCGGCCGGCCGGAGCCGATCCGGGGCGGCGAGTGAATGAGTCCGGCCGCGAGGTCGCGCCCGACTCAGCCCCGCCCATGCCGGACGGAGCGATAGGCCCCGGGGCGGTCATCGAGTCTCATTCGCTTCCGGGGCGGGACCGCCTATGGAATTGTTTTTGCTCGGAGCCGGCATGGGCGTCGTGGGGGGCTTGCTGCCGAGCCCGCTCCATCTCATCGCGCTGGCTCAGATTGCCCTCGGCCGCTGGGGGCGGGCGATCGCGATTCTGTGCGGCCCTCCCATGGTGGTTGACGGAGCGCTCCTGATCCTGACTTTTTTCTTCTACCGGCATTTGCCCAAGTCGGTAGCCCACGGGGTAGCCTATCTGGGAGGCGTGACACTGCTGGTGCTGGCCACCCAGGCGCTGCTCGCAGCCCGCCGGAAGAGTCCGGAGGAGCTGGCGGAATCGACCCGCCTCACCTACGCCAGCGTTTCGGCGGCCACCCTGGCGGAGGCGACGGCCCCGGGAACTTGGATCTATTGGTTGACCATCGCCGGCCCCATTCTGGCCGAGGGGCGCTCGAAGGGATACGGGCACGTGGTGCCTTTTTTCGCCGGCAGTCTGGTGGGATACTACGGATCGGCCGTGCTGAGCCTGTCGCTGCTCGCCTGGGGCGCCAGCCTGCACCGGCGGCTGAAACGGTCTCTGTTCCTGATCGCCAATATACTCCTGCTCGTTCTCGGCATCTCGTATCTGATCCGCGCCCGATTCGGATACTAGCGGCGCGCCGGCCCACGGTCCGGCGCGGCCGGGCCCCATTTCTGCGGGAAATATCCGATCTCCAAACTATGCTATCTTGAGTAGTTCCAAGACTCATAATGTCCACTTATCAGGCAACTCCGAATTTCGGGGACGGCTTCTAAGAGTTTGACGGTTGGCCTCAGAACGTGGCAAGCTGGGGCCGACGCACAACCTGTGCGAGAGAATGGGGGAAAAAGGAGCGATCCCCGAAAGCCAGATTGCCGGAGGTGAACGATGCGCAAGACAGGAACGCTGCTGTGGATGTTGCTGCCGATTCTCGCGGTGGTCAGTGTGGGGACGGGTGCGGGCAAGGAGCACATGTCCAATGCCGCAATTGTGGCGGACATTGAGGACTTGCTGTACCACGCTCACGTCTATGACCACGGCCAGGTGCACGTGGCGTTTGCCGACGGGGTGGCGACGCTGACCGGCACCGTGGACAGTTACGGGGCGAAGCTCGACGCGGAACGCGCCGCCAGCAAGCAACAGGATGTGGTGCAGGTGGTCGATCAGATCACGGTGGACACCGACGACATCTCGCCCGAGCAGATTCTGCAGAAGGCCCGCCACGATATTCTCACCTATTACGCTTACACCATCTTCGACTACATCACCCTGCAGACCGAGGGCAACAAGCTGATCGTGGGAGGCGCCGTGGACCAGCCCTTCAAGAAGGCTGACATCGGCAACTTCCTGGCGCGGATCAAGGGAGTGTCGGAGCTCGTCAACAACATCGAGGTGCTGCCGACGTCGAACTACGATGATGAACTGCGGATCCAGATTGCGCGGGCGATTTACGATGACCCGTACTTCGTGCAGTACGCCGATCAGGCGAATCCGCCCATCCACATCATCGTCAAGAACGGCAACGTGACGCTCTACGGCGTGGTGAACTCGGAGGTCGACAAGGAGAAAGCGGCCACCGACGCGCGTTTTGCCGGCACCTTCTTCTCCCTCACCAACAACCTGCAGGTGGAACACTGATTCCGGCCTCGGCGGCGCTCTGGCGCTAGGGAAGGGCGCCGCCGATCGCCCCTTTTCCGATCATGGCGGTGCCTTCGCGGGCGTCGGATGGGCCGCGAGGCTCTCGATGGCGGCGAATAACTCCTGGGGGCGCAGAGGTTTGGAGACGTAACCGTCCATCCCCGCGGCTAGGCACTTTTCCCGGTCGCCCACCATGGCGTGCGCCGTCATGGCGATGATTGGCACGTGGGCACCCGTGGCCTCCTCCCGGCGCCGAATGGCGGCCGTAGCCTCCAGACCGTTCATCTCGGGCATCTGAACGTCCATCAGCACGATATCGAACGAATGGGCTTCGAGAGCGGCGAGCGCTTCGCGGCCGTTCGCGACGACCACTAAGGAATGCCCCCGCTTTTCCAAAAGCCTTTGGGCCAGGTGCTGGTTCACGGGGTTGTCTTCCGCGAGCAGGATGCACAGGCCCCGGCTCTCGCTTCCCGCCTCGCGGAGAGAATGGCGGGTGACAAGGCTGGATGCGGCTGCGGCAGCGCCGAAGCCCAGGACGGTGCGGATCGCCGCCTGGAGTTCGGATTGCCCGACCGGCTTGGTCAGGTAGGCGGCCACCCCCAACTCCCGGCAGCGGGCCGCGTCCCCTCGCTGGCCGCCGGAGGTCAGCAACATGATGGTGGCGCCGGCGAGGTCGGGGTCCCGCTGAATGGCTTCGGCCAGCCCGAAGCCGTCCATCTCCGGCATATGAGCGTCGGTCAGCACCAGCCGAAACGGCTGCGTGGCCCGACGCGCCTGCCGCAAGGCGTCGAGCGCCTCGGTCGCGCTTTCCACCGCGGTCGGGAGCATGCCCCAGCGCGCCAGCATCCCAGACAGAGCGCGGCGGTTCGTGGTGTTATCGTCCACCACCAAGGCCGTGACCCCGGCCAGTTCGCGCGGTTCGACAAGGCGGCGGGGCGCCGGCTGGTGGGCCCAGCCCAGGCGGGCGGTGAAGTGGAACACGCTGCCTCGGCCGGGTTCGCTTTCCACCCAGATGCGTCCCTGCATCATCTCCACCAGCCGGGTGGAGATGGTCAAGCCGAGTCCGGTACCGCCGTATGGGCGGGTGGTCGAGCTATCGGCCTGTGAAAAGGCTTCAAAGATCTGCCTCTGCTTCTCCGGCGGGATGCCGATGCCGGTGTCGCGCACGGCAAAATGAATCCAGTCGGCGCCTTCCTCGCGGCGCTCGAGGCTGGCGCTCAGCACCACTTCTCCCCGGGCGGTGAATTTCACGGCGTTGCCGGCCAAGTTGGCGATGACCTGGCGGAGGCGGGCGGGATCACCGTGGTACATGTCGGCAAGTTCCGCGACCGGTTCGCAGACCAGCTCCAGGCCCTTGCGATGGGCCTGGAGCGCGAGCGTCTTGACGGCCTGTTCCATCATGTCGCGCAGGTTAAAGTCGACTTCGTCCAGCGCCAGCTTTCCCGCCTCGATTTTCGAGAAATCCAGAATGTCGTTGATAATCGTCAGCAGCGCCTCGGCGGAGGCCTTGGCGGTGTTCAGGTAATCCCGCTGCTCGGAACTGAGCTCGGTTTCGAGCGCCAGCTCCGTCATACCCAGGACGCCGTTCATGGGCGTCCGAATCTCGTGACTCATGTTGGCCAGAAATTCGCTCTTGGCGCGGTTCGCCGCCTCGGCGGCGTCTCGGGCGCGCAACAGCTCCTCTTCGATCTGCTGGCGCTGCTGAATATCCTGCCGGAGCTCCTTCGTCCGCTCCTCCACGAGCGCCAGTAACTGCCGCTCGCGGGCCCGCAAACGGCTGACGCGGAGCCGGACGCCGCCGACGACCAGGGCGATGAGGGCGAATCCGCAGGCTGCGTAGAACAGCCGCCTCTGGTAGAAGTGAGGCTCGAGGACCAGCGGGAACAGAGCGCCCTCGCGGTTCCACACCCCGTCGTTATTGCAAGCGATCACGTGAAAGCGGTACGAGCCCGGCGGGACGTTTGTGTAATACGCCACGCGCCGGGTACCGGCATCGATCCAGTCGCGGTCGAAGCCTTCCAGCTTGTAGCGGAAGCCATTCTTGGCGGGAGCCTGGAAGCTCAAGGCCGCGTAGTGAAACTCCAGATTGCCGCCTCCCACCGGAACCCGCGCGTTGCGGGGCGCATTGACGGCCCGGCCGTTGGCGACCACCTGTTCAATCACCACCGGCGGAGTGAGGCGATTCCTCGGGTAGCGGTCCGGGTCGATGGCGACGACGCCGTGAATGGTGGCGAAACAGAACTTGCCGTCGCGCCTCGCCCAGGCTGGCGGCTGCGGGCCGCCGTTGCACTCGGTGTTCTTCAGGCCGTCGGCCGCCCCGTAGACCACCGCGGAAACCGAAGGCAGGGCTCCGGCCGCGAAGCCGTTCAATTGCTGTTCGCGGACGGTGAAGATGCCTTTAATGGAGCTCATCCAGAAGTTGCCGTGGCGGTCTTCGAGGATGCTCCACACGGTGTCGTCCAGCAGCCCGTCGCGGGCGGTCACGGCGGTGAACTGGCCGTCCTCGAACCGCTGGAGCCCGCCGCCGTAAGTGCCCAGCCACAGGACGCCCTGAGCGTCCTCGTGGATGTAGGTCACCGGGTCGCTGCCCTCCTTGCGGATGGAAGTTAGTTGGCCGTCCCGGAAGCGCGCCAAGCCATCGTTGGTGCCGATCCACAGGTTCCGCTGCCGGTCTTCGTGGAAGCACCAGACGGTGTTGCTGGGCAGCCCGTTCTGGGTTGTGTAGACGGTGAAGCGGCCGTTTTGGAGGCGGTCGGCTCCGCCCGCTTCGGTGCCCAGCCACAGAGCGCCTTGGCCGTCCTCATAGATGGCGTTGATGGTGTTGCTGGAAAGGCCGTTCTCCGCCGTATAGGCGGTGAACCTGCCGTCTCGAAACCGGTCGAGACCCCCGCCGCTGGTTCCCACCCACAGATTCCCGTGACGGTCTTCGGCGAGCGAAAGCACCACGTTGCTCGAGAGGCCCTGCTTCAGGGTGTAGACGGTGAAGCGGCCGTCTCGAAAACGATTGAGGCCGTGATTCGTGCCGATCCACAGACTCCCGTCCCTCGACTCGCAGACCGACCGCACCTGGTTATTGGACAGTCCCAGCGCCTCGTCGTAAGTCTCGAACTTGGCGGCTTCCAGCCGATCCAACCCGCCGCCCTCGGTTCCGATCCAGAGGCTTCCTTCGCGGTCTTCGTAAAGGGAGGCGATGTAATCGCTGCCCAGGTACTGGTGGTCGGTGTAGGCGAAAAGCTCCCCTTGAGCCAGCCGGAAAATGCCGTGGCCCGCCGTGCCGATCCACAGGCTGCCCTGGCGATCCTCGCGCAGGGCCACCACCGCGCCCACCGGCAGTCCCTCGCCCGCGCCGTAAGTTTGCACCCGGCCCTGTTGCCAACAAAGCAACTCCCGATGGGTGCCCACCCACAGGCGGCCCTCCCGATCCACCAGCAGCGACCGGACGGCCCGGATCGGGGCCCTGCCCAGCCGGCGATGGGTGGTCACCTGGCCGTTCTTCAAAAAGCTCAGGCCGCCGCTCGTTCCCACCCACAGACCACCGTCCGTGTCCTCGGCCAGCGAGGAAACGGCGTTATCCGCCAGACCGTCGCGGGTGGTGTAGGCGGTGAAGCGGCCGTGCTCGAACTCCTCCAGCCCGCGCGGCGTCCCCACCCAGATTCGGCCCTGGCGGTCCTCAAGAAGGGCGCTAATCCGGTTGCTCAAGAGCCCTTCCCGCCAGCCATAGTTCGTGAACCGGCCATCCTGGAAGCGGCACAGGCCTCCGCCATAAGTGCCAATCCACAGCGCGCCGTCGGAATCTTCGAGCAGGGCCCGCGAATCGTTGTGGGCCTTCCCTTCGGCGTCCCTCCAGTTGAAGACCTTGAACTGGTAACCGTCAAACCGCGCCAGACCTTCTTCAGTGCCCAGCCAAAGGTAGCCGTCGCGGGTCTGGATGATGGCCGAAATGGTATTGGCCGGCAGACCCTCCTGGCTGCGCCACCGATCCTGAATGTAGCCGGTGAGCGGTTTGGGGGCGCGGGAAGCGGCGGGCTGGGCCGCAAGCGGCAAACCGGCGCACCCGAGCGCGAGCAGCGCCCGCGCATAACGCTGAATTCTGCCTGTTTTCATATCCCCGATTCGCCTGCCGCGCTCCTCGCCGCCACCCTCAGCGGGCGGGGCGAAGCGGCCAGCTTGACGGCAATTCCGGCTGCGCCCCTCTAGCCCGAGGCGCGGCCGCCTCAACCGGGCCCACGCGCACGCAATCCCGTCCGTCGGCCTTGGCGCGATACAGAGCCCGGTCCGCCGCGCTGAGCAGCTCCATCGCGCTCGAGCCGTGCTCGGGGAACGTGGCGACTCCGGCTGAAAGCGTCACGGCCACGCCGGAACGGGAATGGCGCTGGAGTTCGGCCTCCTTGACCGCGCTTCGAATCAGTTCGGCGCGCCGCTCGGTCACCCCCGGGGGCGCCCCGGGAAGGATGACGACGAATTCCTCGCCGCCGTACCGGCAGACGACGTCCTCGCGGCGGGTGTGCGCCTGCAGGAAGCTGCCCAGATCCTTCAGCAGAATGTCTCCGGCCAAGTGGCCGGCCGTATCGTTAAACACCTTAAAATGATCGAGATCCACCATGATGATGCCGAGGGGGAGTTGCGCCCGCGCCGCCCGATGAAGTTCCTGCTCGAGCGACTCGTGCATGTAGCGGCGGTTGAACAGCCCAGTGAGCGGGTCGCGGACGGCCTGAATGCGCAGCGCTTCCTGGGCCGCTAGCAACTCGCGCTGCACGGCCAGAATCCGCTTGCCGGTGTAAAGCCTTGCCCGTAATTCATTGGCCCGCAAGGGCTTGGTAAGATAATCGTCGGCCCCAGCCTCAAGCCCGGCAATGACGTCGCTGTCCTGCCCCTTGGCGGTCAGCAGCAGAATGTAGCAGTACGGGTGGTTCGCCCGCCCCCGCACCTCGCGGCAGACCTGTAAACCGTCCATGCCCGGCATCATCCAGTCAAGAATCGCCAACTGCGGAGGGTCTTGCCCTTGCAACACCTTCCAGGCTTCCAAGCCGTCCGTAGTCGTCTCGACGTCATAGCCCCACTTCTTGAGCATCGACTCGAGAACCCGCCTGGAAACCGGATCGTCCTCGGCGATCAGAATTCTCACCCCAACCCCTCATCGTCCAGGTTAGCTATCATGATGATTACAAATGATCTATCGGCATATCTGGTCCGGAGCTTTGTGCTTTTCGAATGGGTTGCTCCTGAGGTATCCTGGGCTACGGCCGTGCCTCCACCCGCGCCGGCCGCGAGGCGCCGCCCCCGAACGCCGGCAGCCGCCCCGCCGCCGGCTCACACCGGATCGCTTGCCACCGCTCTTCCGAAATCGACAAAAAGACTTGGACCACTTGAGGGTCAAACTGCCGCCCGGCTTGCCGTGCGATCTCCTCCCGAGCGACGGAAAACGGCAGCGCCCGCCGGTAGGGACGGTCCGAGGTCATGGCGTCTAACGTGTCGGCCACGGCGAAGATCCGCGCCCCGACCGGGATGCTTTCGCCTTTCAAACCCCGCGGATAGCCCGTGCCGTCCCAGCGTTCCTGGTGCGCCAGCACCATCTCGGCGGCCGGAGCCAGAAAGGCGATGCGGCACACCAGCTCATAGCCGATCTGGGGATGAGTCTGCATGACCTCCAGCTCCTCATCAGTTAGGCGTCCTGGTTTCAGTAGGATAGCGTCAGGAATGCCGATTTTGCCGATGTCGTGCAAAAGCGATCCTCGGACGATGTTTTTGACCTCACCCTCCGGCAAACCTAAGCCCCGCGCCAGCTCGAGACAGTAGCGCGTGACGCGCCGCGAGTGTCCTTCCGTCTCGAGGTCGCGCAGCTCCAGCGCTCCCCCCAACGCGCTCAGCGTCTCGTCATAGGTTCGCTCGATGCGCTCCATGGCGGCGTGGAGCTCCGACGTCCGCTGCGCCACCATCTCCTCCAGGTGCAGCCGGTAATTTTCCAGCTCGATCTGCAGCCGGCGCTTCTCGAGCGCCCGCTGCACGCTGGCCAGCGCTACCTCGGTATGAAACGGCTTGATGATGTAGTCCGACGCCCCCTCTTTCATCGCCTGCACGGCCACCCGCACGTCGTTTTCGCCCGTGGCCATGACAAACGCCACCTGGGGATAGCGGCTCCGCACCGCCTGCAGCAGCTCGAGGCCGTTCATGACCGGCATTCGCAGATCGGAAACCACCAGGTCAAAAGGCCGGGCGGCGAGCAGCTCCAAGGCTTGCCGGCCGTTCGAGGCCTCTGAACAACGAAAGCCTTGCGTGGCCAGGAGCTCCTTGAGCAGAATACAGACCATCGGCTCGTCGTCTACCACGAGAACCTCGGGTGGCTTTGGATTCGTCTTCCGGTCCGGGCGCGGCGGCTCTTTGGGCATGAATAAAGCATACATAACTGATTAGTAGTTGTAAAGTTATGGATGTGCGCGGCCCCCCACTTACCCGCCAGCCCCCAGTTGTGTTAGGCTGGGCATGGCGCGATCGCGGGCTTCGAGCCGCACGGTCACCTTCCGATTCCTATGGCGGTCATCGCTCCGGCACTCCTGGCGGCCAACTTCGCGCGACTCCTGGACGCGCTCGATGTGGCCAAAACGGCGGGCGCCACGATGATCCATGTGGACGTATGCGACGGCCACTTCGCGCCCGGGATCACGGTGGGCCAGCCGGTGATCGAGCGGCTGCGCCGGGCCACGGACCTGGCTCTGGACGTCCACCTGCTCGTCGAGCGCCCCGAGCGCTACGTGGCCGAGTTTGCGGCGGCGGGAGCGGATCGGATCGCCATCCACGCCGAGGCCACGCCCCAGCTCCACCGCGCGCTCGATCTGGTGCGGGCGGCCGGGGCCAAGGCGGGCATCGCTCTGAATCCCGCGACGCCGGTGGGATGGGTGGCGGACGTTTTGGAGAGCGTGGATTTTCTGACGATCCTTTCGGCCGATCCCGGAGCGGGGCGAAACCCCTTCCTGCCGCAATCGGTCGGCAAGCTCCAAGCGGTGGCTCAGTTTCGTTCGGAACGGCGGTGGCCGCTGGCCCTTCAGGTGGAAGGAGACGTGGGCTTTGATAATCTGGCGGAGTTCATCCGCGCCGGCGCGGACATCCTCGTAGTCGGTTCCGCCATCTTTGATAATCAAGATCCGGTGGGCCGTCTGACGGATTTGATGAACCTGGCGTCCGCTGTCAGTGAGACATCCAGGGTGTGAGGAAACGATTGATGCAGGGATTCGGGAGCGCGCGGCGGAAGAGCCGAGCCTTCGCGGCGGCCCGGCTCGGCCGGCTGATTGCGAGCGGGCTGGCCGTGGTTCTGCTGCCCGGCTGCATCCTGCTGCATCGCCGCCAATCCCGTGATTTCGCCATCCCGCCCGGCTCGCAGCCGGATAAGATTCTTTACGAGAGAGCCACGGCGGAGATTAACAAGGGCCGCTACGACGTCGGCCGCCTCACGCTCCAAACCCTCATCAACACCTATCCGGACAGCGAGTTTTTGGCCAAAGCCAAGCTGGCCATCGCCGATTCCTATTACCGCGAAGGCGGGGTTTCGGGCCTGACGCAGGCCGAGCTGGAATACAAGGACTTCATCACCTTCTTTCCCACCGCTCCGGAAGCGCCGGAAGCGCAGTTTCGGGTGGGGATGGCGCACTTTCGGCTGATGGGAAAACCGGACCGCGACGAGACCGAGGCGCGGGAGGCGGAAGCCGAATTCAAGCAGTTCTTGCTGAAGTATCCTGACAGCCCCCTAATGCCCCGCGTCAAGGCCCGCCTGCGCGAGGTGCAGGAGGTGCTGGCTCAGGGCGATTACGAAATTGCCAAATTTTATTACCTGAAGGGCGATATGCCGGCGGCGCGCGGGCGCTTCCAGGAGATCGCCGACCAGTATCCGAACTTCAGCCAGGCGGATCGCGCCCTGTGGTATCTGGGGCAGACTCTCGAGCGCTTGCGGAAGCCTGGCGATGCCGCCACGTACTACGCTCGGCTGGTGAGCGATTATCCGCTGAGCCCGATGGTCTCCGGGGCGCGCGAGCGGCTGGCGGCCCTCCACCGGCCGATTCCGCGCCCCACCAAGGCGGTGCTGGCGCGAGCCGAAGCGGACGCGATCGTGGCCAAGCACCATCATCGGGATCTGCTGGCCAAGCTGGGCGGAATGATCTCGAGCTCGCCGGACTTTTCCGCCACGCGGCACGGACCCGTCGAGCTGGGTCATGAGAGCGGCGCGGAGGAGGCTCGGAAGGCTTCGCCGCCAGCCAACGTTGGAACCATCGTCGCCGAGCCGATCAACGACCCCTCCCCGTCTCCCAGCTCGAATGACCCGGCGAAATCGCCCTCCCGGCCGTCGAGCTCGAAACCCCCGGGCGCCTCGCCGTCCGCGCCAGCCAGAACCTCGGCGGCATCCTCCCCCGGCGCTCCGCAACCGGACGCATCACCGGGCGACTCGACCGCTCCGCCCAAGAAAAAACCGAAGGTGCATCTGCTGAAAATTCTCGTGCCGTTCTAGGTGGCGGCCGCAGCCGGGCGTCTGTGATTTATGGAGCTCGGGGGTGCCAGGAGCCGGGGGTGCCGGCGCGGGGGGCTCCATGGTGCTTGACAAAGCCAGAGAAATGGTGTACTATTTAATTACTTTGAGAGTCACCGATGCCCTCGATCCTGTTCACCTCGCCGCCATCCTCGCCGGCCCGAACCCCGAGCAGTCAATCAATGGGGCGGGGAAGCGCTCCACGTAGAGCGCCAGCTAGGTACCCCCCATTCCCAGGGGGTGAAGCCACTATCTTATTGAAAATAAGTTACCTAGCGGCTTCGCTTCAAAAACGAAGCCGCTAAGTTATTGAAAATACGTAGCGGGTGTTCTCGAAAGCCGCTAGGTTTTTTAAAATGAATGAGTTAGCCGAAAAAACGGGTTTGAGAAGAACCGTAAGTGATTGAAAATACGTACTGGCTGCCGATAGGCGCGCGGAGAAATCCACTAGGTTGTTGATAATAAGGCAGATATTCGATATTTGAGGAATCCGCCGGCGTCCCGGCCGCGAAGCAAGCGTTCGACCAGAATTGGCTCTGGCGCCGCGAGACCGGGTTCTATGGAGGCGCTGGCCCGGAGCCGCGCGGCGTTCAGAGGCTGGCTGGGCGCGAGTGGTGGAAATCGAGCGCAGGTGGTGGATTTCCACCAGGGGCAGTGAGCAGCTTGCTGATCGCCTTCGATACACTAATGCATAACTCGTGTGGCGACAATAGCGTAGAAGCCTCGCGCGGAGGCCAGGTTTGGCCGCTCGCGTGCTTTCCGTGGACGCGGGACTGAAGGGGTTCGGTCCGAGGTGGACCATGAAACTCGCTGCTCGAACCATATCGATGATCGCAACTGTGGCGCTCCTCGCGGCCGGCTCGCGCCGCGCGAACGCCGAAGAGCCCGAGCCGGGCGTCGGGCGCGTCAGCGTCATCAACGGCGACGTCTCGACGATGCGCGGCGATTCGGGTGATTGGGTGGCGACGACGATCAACGCGCCCGTCGTCGCCGGCGATCAGGTGCTGACCGGCAGCCGCTCGCGCACCGAGGTGCAGCTTGACTATGCCGACGTCCTGCGCCTGGCGCAGCGGACGCAGGCCAAGATTGCGGACCTGTCGCGCAGCCATATCCAAATCCAGGTCGTGCAAGGGCTGGTGGATTTCGACGTGCTTCGCGGCTCCCAAGCCCAAGTGGAGATTGACACACCGAATATGGCCGTGCATCCGCTCGGCGAGGGTGAATATCGCATCCAGGTGGACTCGCCTTCGGAAACCCAGGTGATCGTGCGCAAGGGAGAGGCCGAAATCTCAACACCCCAGGGCAGCACGACGGTCAAGAAGGGCCAGCAGATTACCGTGCAGGGCCGCGATAATCCCGAGTACCAGGTCGTCGAGGCTCCCGCGCGGGATGAATGGGACGATTGGAATCGCCGGCGCGACCATGCCATCCTCGAGGCGCGAAGCTGGCAATACACCAATCCGTACTACACGGGAGCCGAAGACTTGGATTCCCACGGGCACTGGGTCTACGTGCCCGGCTACGACTGGTGCTGGACGCCTTACGTCGACGCCGGCTGGGTTCCCTACCGCTATGGCCGCTGGGTTTGGGAGCCTTACTATGGCTGGACCTGGGTTTCGTACGAGCCGTGGGGGTGGGCGCCGTATCACTATGGGCGCTGGTTCTTCTGGGGCGATGAATGGTGCTGGTGGCCGGGTCCCGTTTATGCCGCATATTATCCGGTCTGGTCGCCGGCTTACGTCAGCTTTATCGGCTTCGGATTTGGCGGAGGCTTTCACTTGGGGTTCGGATTCGGGTTTGGGTTTGGCAACATTGGATGGGTGCCGGTCGGCCCGTGCGACCCTTTCTTTCCGTGGTGGGGCGGCGGCGGATATCACGTGGTGAACGTGACCAACATCACCAACGTGACCAACATTACCAACATCAACAGTTTCGGCAACTTCCATGATCGTGTGATCCCCGCGCTGGCGGGAGCGGGCCGGCCGCCCATCTCGAACCTCAAGTTCCTGACCGAGAACGGACGGCTGCGGCAGGCCATCACGGTGGTTCCCGGCCGGGAGTTTGGAACCGGGCCCGTCGCTCCGCACCGGATCAGCGTGTCGCCGGGGATGATTAAGCAGGCGCAGTTGGTGGCCGGGCAGTTGCCCGTGGAACCGACGCGCGCCAGCCTGGCACCGGTGAACCGGCCGGTTCCGGCCTCGCTCACCCGTTTGGCCCGCAACCCGAGTTCGGAGCACTTCTTCGCGCGGCAGCAACCGCCGGCGGGTCCGAAACCCTTCACGGAACAGCAGGCCGAACTGCGCACTATGATCCAGCATTACCAGCCTTCCACCCTTGCGCCGAGGCCATTCGCGGCCCCACAGCACTCCCCGGCCACGGCAACTTCAGCCAGCGGCTCGCTCGAGGGACGTGCGTTCACTCGCGCGACCGGCAGCCAGCCGGCGGCGGCCGCCACGGCGGCGGAGACATCCGGCCGAGCCGGTTGGCGGACTTTTGGAGGCCGCGGCGATTCCGGCAGGACGTATGTGGCCGACGGAGCCCAGATTCGAACGAGCGCGCCGCCGCGGACGCCGGCGAGCGCAGAGTCCTCGAACGGCTGGCGGCGTTTTGGAGCGGGCGGAGCGGCTTCCGTAGGGCCCGCCTCGCGCTGGCATCAGGACGGCGCGGTGAACGGACCCGTCCGAACATCGCGCGGCCCATGGCAGCCCAGCGCGCCGAGCGCCGCTCCGGCCGTTCGCGCCCACCCGGGCGGAGGTTGGCACAGCTTCAGCGAAGCGGGACCGGCGCGCGGCGCGGAAACCCGGATTCCGGCCGGCGGCGGAATGGAGCGGCCGGCGTCAAATTGGCGATCACCGGCCCCCGCCTCCGAACCGGCCCCGAACTGGCGGCGGTTTACGCCGGAAGCGGTTCCGAACGGCGGAGGGGGGTTCTCATGGCCGCGCCCGGGCGAGGGTAGTACGGGCTGGAAGCGCTCGATGCCGGAGCCGCCCCGGGCTTATAGCGAGCCTTCGCGCAATGTTTACGAGCGCCCGCCGCTTGAGTTCAACCGGCCGATCGTCCGCGAGCGCGGGCCGAGTTACGAAGCCGCTCCGCGGGGCGGCTACGGCGGCGGTCATCATCGCTAAGGGCTCGCGGATACGCGAGGCACGACCGACAGGGTTGCGCCTCGATTTTTTTTGATCGGCGGCTGGCCGCCGGCCCGGCGAGACGATACCGGGCGGGCGAAAAC
>CADDZC010000024.1 GCA_902812365.1 Acidobacteriota bacterium
AATTGGGCCGGCCATCGTAACCGCGAGAGCAGGGCAGGCTCCCCGCCGTTCGGCGGCGCGCGACGATTCCCAAATCTCGGCATCGCAACGTATAATCGGAAGGGGCCCGGGAAGGTCTGGGGGGGGGCCGAGTGTTCGGGTTGCCGGCCGGCGGGGGCGCAAGGGTTAGATCGCCCTCAGGGACCGAGCCCGAAGGTTGCTATCGGATAAGGTTCATGCCAGCGCGCACGATGTACGAGAAAATTTGGGATGCCCACGTGGTGGTGGAAAAGGCCGGGGAGCCATCCCTCATTTATATCGACCGGCACCTCATTCACGAGGTCACCTCTCCGCAGGCGTTTTCCGGCCTCAAGGCGGCCGGACGCCGGGTGCGCCGGCCGGACCTCACCTTCGCGGTGATGGACCACTCCGTACCGACCAAGGACCGCCACCTGCCTGTGCTCGATGCCGGCGCCGCCGCCCAGTTTGAGGCCTTGGCCCGCAACTGCCGCGAGCACGGCATCCTGCTGTTGGACATGAAGAGCCGCCACCAAGGCATCGTCCACATCATCGGACCGGAGCTCGGCCTGACGCAGCCGGGGCTGGTGATCGTCTGCGGCGACAGCCACACCTCCACCCACGGCGCGTTTGGAGCCCTGGCTTTCGGCATTGGAACGAGCGAAGTGGAGCACGTGTTGGCAACGCAGTGTCTGGCGCAGTTCAGGTCGAAGACGATGCGGGTGCAGATCAACGGCCGGCGGCCGCCCGGGGTGACGGCCAAGGACCTGATCCTGGCCGTGATCGGCCGCATCGGCACGGGGGGCGGCACGGGCCATGTCATCGAGTACGCCGGGGCGGCTATTCGCGCGCTCTCGATGGAAGGGCGGATGACGGTGTGCAACATGTCGATTGAAGCCGGAGCGCGCGCGGGCATGGTGGCGCCCGACGACACGACGTTCGCCTACCTTGAAGGACGCCCCTTCGTGCCGCGCGGCAAGGACTTCCAGGTGGCGGTGGATTATTGGAAATCGCTGGCCACCGATCCGGGGGCGCGGTACGACCGCGTGGTGGAGTTGGACGCCGGCCACATCGCGCCGCAGGTGACCTGGGGAACCAACCCCGGCATGGTGGCGGACGTGACCGGCCGGGTGCCCGACCCCGCCTGCTTCGCCGATCCGGTCGAGCGCCGCACGGCCGAGCGAGCCCTCGAATATATGGGGCTCGAGCCGGGAACCCCGATTGAAGAGATTCCGCTCGACCGCGTCTTTATCGGCTCCTGCACCAACTCGCGGCTGGAAGACCTGCGTTTGGCGGCGCGAGTCCTCGAGGGGAAGCGCATCGCCCCCCGTTTGAAGCAGGCGCTGGTGGTGCCGGGCTCGATGGCGGTGAAGGCGCAGGCGGAACAGGAGGGATTGGACAAGATTTTTCGCGCCGCCGGCTTTGAGTGGCGGGACGCCGGCTGCAGCATGTGCATCGCCATGAATGCCGACGTGCTGCCGAGCGGCGAGCGTTGCGCCTCGACTTCCAATCGCAACTTCGAAGGCCGCCAGGGGAAAGGCGGGCGGACTCATCTGGTGAGCCCGCTGATGGCGGCGGCGGCGGCCGTGGAGGGCCACTTTGTGGATATCCGCAAGTGGCCGGAGGCCGTGGCGGCGGAATAGGCCGGGATGCTCGCGGCCGTCCGGGAGGGACAAAGAACGATGCGGGCGTTTCACACCCATACCGGTCTGGTGGTGCCGCTCGACCGCGTCAACGTCGACACGGACCAGATCGTGCCGAAGCAGTTTCTGAAGCTGCTCACCAAGGACGGTTACGGCCCCTTTCTCTTTTATGACTGGCGGTACCTGCCGGGCGGGCAGCCGAATCCGGAGTTTCCGCTCAACGCCCGGCGCTATCAAGGCGCCTCGGTGCTGGTCACGCGGGCTAATTTCGGCTGCGGATCCAGCCGCGAGCACGCCCCGTGGGCGCTGGTCGATTTTGGTTTTCGCGCGATTCTGGCCCCGAGCTACGGTGACATCTTCTACTCGAATTGCTTCCAGAACGGGCTTCTGCCGGTGATTCTTGGCGAGGAGCAGGTGGAGGAGGTCTTTCGGCGCACGCTGGCCCGCGAAGGCTACCGGCTGACCGTCGATTTGGCCGCGCAGCGGATCTCGGACGATGCCGGCCTGGATTACCGGTTTGAAGTGGATCCTTTCCGCCGCGAATGCCTGATGAACGGCTGGGACGAGATCGGTTTAACGCTGCGTTACGAAGACCGCATCGCGGCCTACGAGAGGGAGCGCCGCCCCGCCGCGCCGCTCTATGGCGGTGAGGTGGACGCCGCCGCCCGCCGCGAGGCTGAAACGGGCTAGCCAGCCCTTCCGGATAACCCGGGCGCCTTCCGCATGGCCAGCGCCTGAATCGCCGTCATGACGACGACATCGACGATGGTTTCCGGCTGGCAGCCGCGCGACAGATCGTTGGCGGGCTTCGCCAGCCCCTGCAGGATCGGCCCGATCGCCCGGCATCCGCCGAATCGCTCGGCTAGCTTGTAGCCGATATTGCCGGAATTGAGATCCGGAAAGATGAAGACGTTGGCGCGGCCCGCCACCGATGAGCCGGGAGCCTTGCGGGCGGCGACGTCCGGCTCGACGGCGGCGTCCAGCTGCAGCTCGCCGTCGGCGAGAAGCCGGGGGCAGCGCGCCTTGAGCGTGCGGGCGGCTTCGCGGACGGCGGCCACGGCGGCGTGCTCGGCGCTGCCCTTGGTGGAGAAAGACAGCAGCGCGATGCGAGGCTCCACGCCCAGCAGGAAGCGCGCATGGTGGGCGGTGGCGGCGGCGATCTCGGCCAGTTGCGAGGCGGTAGGCTGCGGCACGACCGCGCAGTCGGCGAAGAGGCAGGCGCCCTGTTCGCCCAGGTGGGGATGGGGCGAGATGATGAGAAAGAAACTCGAGACGAGCGAGAAGTCGGGATGCCGGCCGATGGTGGAAAGAGCAGCGCGCACGGTGTCAGCAGTGGTCGACAGCGCGCCTCCCACCGAGCCGTCGGCGTCGCCGGCGGCCACCATCAAGCCGGCAAAGAAGCGCGGAATCTTCGCCGTCTCGACGGCCTCGGTCTCCGTCATTCCTTGGGCGCGCCGCCGCTCGTAGAGGAGGCGGCCGTAGGCGGCGAGCCGGGGGCTCCGCGCCGGATCAACCAGCGCAACCCCATCCAACCGCAGGCCGAGGGTCCGCCAGCGCGTCTGAATCCTGTCCACGTCGCCGAGAAGGGTGAGACGGGCGAGCTTCTCGTTGAAAATGATCTCGGCGGCGATGAGAGTCCGATCCTCTTCGCCCTCAAACAAGACAATGTGCCGGGGGTCTTGCCGCGCGCGCGCGCGCAGTTTCTGAATGATCGTCGGATTCATCGAAAGATCGTCTCATGAAAATGACGGTTCATGGCTCAATCACCCCGCTGCGCGCGCCTGAAGCCCCCGGCCCGGTTTGGCCTGGAGCATCCCGCAGGGCGGCGCGTCTCAGGCGGCCGGCAGTGCCGACGTACAGTTCGGACAGCGGACGGCTGCCAGGGCGATACTGGACTTGCAGAATGGGCATTCCTTGGTCGCGGCGGCAGCCGGCGTCTCCTTCTGCGAGGCGAGACGGTTCACCCACCGGACCAATACGAACACCGCCAGGCCCACGATCACAAATTCGGTGATCGTGTTGATAAACGCTCCGTAGTTAATCGTCACCGCATGGGCTTGCCGAGCCGCCGCCAGCGTCGGGTAGTGCCCGCCGCTCAGATTGATATAGAAGCTTGAAAAATCCACGTGTCCGAGCAGCAGTCCGACGGGCGGCATGATGATATCATTGACCAGCGAAGTGACGATCTTCCCGAAGGCGATACCCAGGACGATACCGACGGCCATATCCAGCACACTTCCGCGCATCAGAAACGCCTTGAAATCTTTTGCCATCATCGCTTTTTCCTTCCGGCTGGACACTGAGTATCGGCCTATACTACCCGAGGCGGGCCGGGTCGGCCACTGATTTGTGCCGCGATAATCGCGGATCGCCAAAGCCTCTTCGCCGGGCGTCGCCCGGCGCTGCAACCCGGCCATCATCAGCTCTTGTCGTTCGGCGAAGCGGCAGGATATTCGTAAAATCCCCGTCCCGTCTTCCGGCCCAGCCAGCCGGCGCTCACCATGCGCTCGAGGAGCGGACAGGGTCGATACTTCGAGTCTTTGAAACCGTCAAAGAGCGCTCGCATGATGTCCAGGCATACATCGAGGCCGATGAGGTCGGCGAGCTCGAGCGGTCCCATGGGGTGGTTCATGCCCAGCTTCATGACGGTGTCAACGGCCTGTGCGTCGGCTACCCCTTCCATCAGGCAGTAAATGGCCTCGTTGATCATAGGCATCAGAAGCCGGTTGGAAACGAAGCCCGGATGGTCACTCACCCGCACCGGTGTTTTGCCGAGGGAAACGACCAAACGCCGGGCTGTTTCCACCACCTCCGGGTCGGTCTGGAGTCCCGGTACGATCTCGACGAGCTTCATGATCGGAACCGGGTTGAAGAAGTGAATGCCGACAACGAGCTCGGGCCGCCGTGTGACGGCAGCGAGGCGAGTAATCGAGATGGCAGAGGTATTCGTGGCCAAGACGACGTCGGGCCGGCAGTGTCGTTCGATTTCGCGAAGTACGGTAGCCTTGATGTCGAATTGCTCGGTGACCGCCTCGATGACCAGGTCGGCGCCGATCAAGGCGGCGAGCTCGGATGTCGGCTGAAGGCGCGCGAGCGCCGTCTCACGTTCCTCCGAGGTGAGACGTCCCTTCTCGACGCCTCGGGCGATGGCTCGGGCAATGCTTTCCATTCCGACCCGGAGCGAGGCTGTGGACGAGTCGTATAAGAACGCAGTATAGCCATGCCGGATCAGCACCTCCGCGATACCACGGCCCATCGTGCCCGCCCCGACAACGCCGATCGTACCAGGCGGCTCGCCGCGGAAGCGATCGACGGTGCGATGAAGCGGGTCGGTCATGCGTCTGGGAAACCGAGTGGAATGAGGACGGGCACCGAGTCTCAGCGCTCGACGGCCAAGGCCACGGCGTTACCACCACCGAGACAGAGCGCCGCAATTCCCCGCTGCACCTTGCGCCGCGCCATCTCATGGAGCAACGTCACGAGAATCCGCGCCCCAGAGGCTCCGATGGGATGGCCGAGCGCCACCGCCCCGCCGTTAACATTCGTTCTGGCCGGATCCAGGCCAAGCTCCTGGATGACGGCCACAGCCTGAACAGCGAAGGCCTCGTTGAGCTCGACGAGCTCCACGTCCTGAAGCTTCCACCCGACTTTCTTGAGCAGAGTTTGGACGGCGCTGACGGGCGCCATCATCACCCACTTTGGCTCCACGCCGCTGACTGCCTGCCCGACGATGCGCGCCATCGGCGCCTTGCCCCACTCCCGCGCTTTTTCATCCGAGACCACAACCAGGGCCGCTGCTCCGTCGTTCATGCCCGGAGCGTTGCCCGCCGTCACCGTACCGTCAGTTTTAAAGACCGGCTTGAGGCGGGCGAGCGTCGCCAGGGACGTGTCCTCGCGCGGCGACTCATCTTTGGCCACCTGGAAAGGTTCGCCTTTGCCCCCCGAAATATTGATGGGGACGATCTCCTCGCTGAAGCGACAACTGTTGATGGCGTTTACGGCACGCCGGTGGCTTTCGTAGGCGTACGCGTCTTGGCGCTCTCGAGAAATCTTATACCTCTCCGCCACCAGTTCCGCCGTCATGCCCATGGGAATATGCTCGTACGCGTCCCACAGCCCATCCTGGATCACAGCGTCCACCACTTGGCCGTGACCCAAGCGGTGGCCCTGGCGGAACTGTGGCAACAGATACGGTGCGTTGGACATGGACTCCATTCCGCCGGCCACAATCGCCTGCGCGTCGCCGGCCTCGATGGCTTGCGCCGCCAGACCAACGGCCTTGAGGCCGGAGCCGCACACTTGGTTAACGGTCGTGGCCGCAACGCGATGATCGAGACCGGCTCGAAGGCCCGCTTGACGGGCCGGATTCTGGCCTAAACCGGCAGAAATTACATTGCCCATAATAATTTCATCGACGTCGCTAGAAGCGAGGCCAGCTCGATGTACCGCTTCGCGCACCGCGCAGGCCCCTAGCTCGACCGCTGGCAACGACGCGAGAACACCTTGAAACTTGCCGATGGGTGTCCGAACAGCAGAAACTATGACCGCTTCGGGCATGCCAATTTGTCCCGCCATGATTATAACATCCTGTTTTTCCCTTAAGTTGAATGAGGCAACAATGTTATACTGCGTCGAGAGATATGGTCGCTTGGGCAGGAAAGCCGTGGTGAAGTGTGCCCGATACTCGTAAGAGGTCTTGGGGAGTGGCTGCTATGTCCTGGGAGATGGCCGTCGTCCGAGTTGTATTTGTAGCCGTGCTGGTTGTCACGTCTTATCATTTACGGCCGTTCCAATGGGGTGCCCTCGGCTCATGTCTTCTCGGGTTAGCTCTCGGAATTTTCTTCGTGGTCTTCGAGATGCGGCTGGAGAAGATCAGCCTGAAGCGCCTGATCGGCGCCGGCATTGGATCGACACTAGGCATCCTTGCGGCCCTCATGATCAGCCACCTTCTGAGCCTCACATCCATCGAGAAGACCTCCGTATCGTTCGTACAAGTGGCTCTGCTTCTGATGATGGCATATGTCGGGTTGATCCTCGGCGCGAATAAGGGAGAGCTGCTCAACCTGGCAGCAATGGGCGGGTTGTTTGGAGGCGAGCGGCAGCCGAAGCGGACCGTGAAGATTCTTGATACCAGCGTCATCATCGACGGGCGGATCCTCGATATTTGCGAGACGGGCTTTGTCGAAGGCGTACTGATGATCCCCCAGTTTGTGCTGCGCGAGTTGCAATTGGTGGCTGATTCGTCTGATTCGCTCAAGCGGAATCGGGGCCGTCGCGGCCTCGACATTCTGCAGCGGATGCAAAAAATGAATGGCGTGCAAGTAGAGATTGTGGAAGATGATTTTCCTCAGGTCCGTGCCGTGGACCTGAAGCTGATCGAGTTGGCCAAGCTGCACGAGGGCAAGATCGTGACCAATGATTTCAATCTGAACAAGGTCGCGCAACTTCAGGGGGTCCCGGTTCTAAACGTGAACGAGCTGGCCAACGCCTTGAAACCCGTTGTGTTGCCGGGCGAGACTATGCGCGTGTTCATTCTCAAGGAAGGCAAAGAATACAATCAGGGGGTCGCTTACCTGGACGACGGCACGATGGTCGTGGTGGACAACGCACGGAAAATGATCTCCAAGACCATCGACATTGCCGTTACGAGCGTCCTGCAGACGACGGCAGGCCGGATGATCTTCGGCCGATATGACGAACGGCAGCAGAGTTCGCAGCGGTTAGAAGCCGTCCATTCCTGACAGCAGGTTTACGGGTCGGCCCGAAATCCTGCTTCTCGACCCCTGGCTTGCTCCCTCTTCCTTCATGAGCGTCCTCGCCATTATACCTGCCGCCGGCGTCGGCATCCGGATGGGTGGCGGAATTCCCAAACAATTTCTTTGTCTCGAAGGCACGCCGATTTTCGTCCATACCCTCAGGAAGTTCGCTGCCTCTGAAGTGATCGATCATATTCTCCTAGGCTTACGTGCGGAGGACACGGAGCGGGTGCGAGCCGCTCTCGAGAGTGAGGGGCTGGCGAAGCCCGTCAGGTTGGTGACTGGCGGCCCCAGTCGTCAGCAGACCGTGCGCCGCGCTCTCGACGAGGCTCCGGAGGGAACCGAACTGGTGGCGGTTCACGATGCCGTCCGGCCATTCGTTTCCCTGGATCTGATCCGGCGCGTCGTGGAGACGGCGCGCCAGACCAGCGCTGCCATCCCGGCGGTCCCAAGTGTTGATACTGTTAAGCAAATCGAGCGGCAGATTGTTCTCGGGACGATCCCTCGCGAGCGAGTGGTCCTGGCTCAAACGCCGCAAGTGTTTCGCTATGACGTTTTGCGAGAAGCATTTGACCGTGCCCAGGCGGATGGTTTCCATGCCACCGACGAAGCGAGTTTGGTCGAACGGCTAGGGGTGAAGGTAACAGTGCTGATGGGCTCCCCCTGTAACATCAAGATTACGAAACCCTCAGACCTCCCGGTCGCACGTCTCTACTTGGCGCAAGAAAGAGAGCGAGGAAAGTCGGAAAGTGAGCCATGAAAGCCCGGCGAAAACCAATTCGCGGTGCAGGCCAGCGGCGTCGCTCCGCACAAACACGAAGCAGGGAGACTCAATCCATCACTCCTCCGATTCCGACTTCGTTCCGCGTCGGTTTGGGCAACGACATTCATCGCTTGGCATACGGCCGGCGGTTGGTACTGGGCGGCGTAACCATTCCCAGCAAGAAGGGTTCGGTGGGGCATTCCGATGGTGACGCACTCGCGCACGCGATCTGCGACGCGTTGCTTGGGGCAGCCGGCAAAGGTGACATCGGCCGGCACTTTTCCGATCGCTCTTCTAAATGGCAGGGGGTCTCAAGCCTGCTGTTCCTCCGCCACGTCAGAACGGTACTGGATAACGCCGGGTTGGCGATCATCAATCTCGATTGCACGGTGGGCTTGGAGCGCCCTCGACTCACTCCGTATATGACCCGCATGCAAAAGAGGTTGGCCTCCGCTCTGCGCATTCGGGGGGATCAAATCAGTATCAAGGCCAAGAGCGGTGAGGAGATTGGCGCGGTTGGTCGCGGTGAGGCTGTTCGCGCCGACGCGGTGGCTCTGGTTTGCGACCTCCGTCGGACACTTTGCCCTCACCACAGCCGGAGCGCGGATCCTTCGGTAGCTTCGAGCGCCCGTTAAGGGCGACCGTCGCGGCTGTGCGGGCGCCAATCACTTTGGTGCGAGGTTCGCTGTCTTCGAAGCCGGGCAGGCGGGTATGGCGGCGGATCCACTAGGCGCACTAGTTCCGAGGCTGGAATCAACTGGATGTCGTGCCGCTCCAACGCAGGCAGAAAGCGGGCGAGGGCTTCAATGGTGGTGAGGTGCGGATGGCCGATCGCTAGCGCCGCCCCTTCCTGGCGGATCACCCGGCAGAATCGCTCCAGTTGGCCCAGGGTATAGGCCACCGTCTCAGTGTCATCAATGAAGACCGCGCGGTAAAATGAAGGCACCCCTACAGCTCGCGCCTGGCGGAGCGCCACCGTACGGGGAGTGGTGCGACTGTCAATAAAATAAAGATGGCGCCGGACCAGCGTTTGCATCACCTCTCGCATCAGCTCGGGATCGGTTGTGGCACGTGATCCCATGTGGTTGTTCACTCCGCCCGCGTACGGAACCGAGGCGAGATCGACGTCGATGAGGCGAGTCACTTCAGCGGGCGTCATACCGACCCGAATCAACCGTGGGTCGACAGGCGTTGACAAAGGCCTCTCCGGCTCCATCGGCAAGTGGAGCATCACGGCGCGGCCCTGCCGATGCGCCTGCTCGGCCGTCTCAATCGAGTAACGAAGTCCAGGCAAAACTGAAAGCGTGATAGGAAACGGGAGTGCCAGGAGCCTCCGAGCAACGTCGAGGTTAGCTCCGAGATCGTCAATCACAATCGCGGCTCTTAGAATGCGAGGCACTTCGCGGAAGCGCCAATGGGCGAATGGCTCAGAGCCCTTCCAAAGTGACACTTCCAAGACGCAACGGGCTTCGCTCGGTGGCGACCGCCGAACCGTGAGCTGCAGGCCGTCTTCCCTAGCTTGCCGCTCGATTGTACTGAGCACCCGCTCAATGACCGGCTCCTGCACCAGAACTTCGGTAAAATATCCTGGCGGTGTCCGGCAAACGAGTGAGGACGGGCCTTTCAGCCACAGGGCGGCTCCCCCGACGCGCGCCATAAGGCGGCCGTAACGACCAACAACTTGGCGGATATTCTCAGGCGAGGTAGCGGTTCCGGTGGGAGCAAGCCAGCGGCGCGGCCTTCGATGTAATCCGCGCCCCGGCCGATACACTAACAGCAGAACAAATGTCGCAGCGACCGCAATGATACCGGCAGCGACCGCGATCCTCTCTGATCTGCCGTATCGCCGCCCGGAGTGACTTCTGGACTTTCTCGACTGTGCCACCGACCGAAGATGTCTTCAGCCCCACCGCTCTGGCACGGAATATTCGGGGAATTCAGCTTGGTCGCAAACCATCGCCAGTTTCGCGTTTCAAGCCGCCTTGGCTGGGGCGGATTTCTGTTTGAGAATGTCAATCGCCTTCTGCAAAGTCTGATCGTTCTTACCTCCAAACTGATCTGGCGATAATTCCTCCTCAAGCCCAGCCTCATCCTCGCCGTTCGACACAACAATGTTTGGGGTGACACCGTTATCCTGGATGGCCTTGCCATCCGGCCCATAATATTTGGCGATCGAGAGCAACAAAGCGGAGCCGTCACCCACGGGGATCAGCTTTTGCACGACGCCGACGCCGAAGCTGGGCGTACCCACGACATCACCGCGCTTGTCACCAAGAACCGCATCCGCGATCAACTCAGCCGGCCCGGCGGTAGAGCGATTGATAAGAACAGCCAGAGGCAACCGGCACACCTGCGCCCAGGGCTTCGCCGTAATGTCCTGGCGCGGGCTTCGCTGGCCGTAAGTATAAGCGATCAAACCCTTATCAATGAACAGGCTCGCGGTTTTAACAGCTTCATCCACTCGGCCACCAGCGCAATTCCGCAAATCCAGCACCATTTTCGTCGCACCCTGGGCGGAAAGCTCTTTGAGCTTGGTCGCCACCAGTGATGCCGTACCCGGATCAAAACTCTCAACCCGAATGTAGCCCGTACTGCTACCCTGCATCTTGGCCACTACAAGAGGGTCCTTCAGCACCTCGCGAATCAGTACGCTTCGCTGAGGTTCACCCCGAGCTTCACGCACCACCCAGACCGTTACCGGCGTACCGGGTGCGCCGTGGAGCATGCGTTGCAATTGAATAACTGAAAGTTCGCGTGTAGGGGAGTCGTCGATGCGGTCGATCAAGTCTCCGGGTTTGATACCGGCTTTGTCGGCAGGGCTCCCCGGGAGCACGGACACCACCGGCGAATATCCGTACCGTTTCGAAAGAAATAGACCCACGCCCGCCGGACCCGGATCCGGGTGTTGCAGATATTCCTGATACTCCTGAGGCGACAAGTAGGTGCTGTAAGGATCAAGGGCTTCGAGGAGTCCCCGGATAGCGCCGTCGGTGACTTTCTGGAGGTTCGGTTCCGTCACATAATCGCTATTAATCCTCGAAAGTACTTCGCTGTACACCCCGAGATCCCGGTATGTTTCATCGTTGCGGGTGGGATCAGTCTTGCCCAGCAGGCCACCGACAAGAATATAAAACACGATCACACACGAAGCCGTGATGAGTACCAGACGCAGTCGACTGCTCATGCTTGTTCTCACTTTGCTTACCCGCCCCATTAAATCGGGCGCCGTTGGTGCTCTATCCACCGGAGTCCGCCGCGCAAACATAATTTCGCCTCCCCCAGTATACCATCCGGGGAAGCCCTCGTCGTCAATTTCTTGGCAGGTGTCAAGCCCGTTTCTTTCGCTCTCGGGAGGCGCCGATCTTGGGAAGCCGCAGTGTACTGGGCAGCGAAGCCCCGGCGCGCCGGGCGCGGAGCTCGGATTTCAGCAGGTCCAACTTTCGGGTCGTACGCTTGCCCAGTTTTTGATTGAGGAAGCGCATCGCTTTCTATGCCGCGGGCTCTTGTCAGCCACCATCAGCGTTCACGGACCGAGATCAGGTAGGTTCCAGATATGCGGTCGTGCCAACCGAAACCATCACTATCCATGAGCGCCCATACAAACCCCAACATGAGTGCCCCGGCTGACACTACATAGCCAGTGGCGCGCCAGAGCGACTCCGATACAGTGGGGAGCTCTCCACCAACATTGCGGATTGCTAGCCCCCTCCACGCTTCACCCGGCGTTTGAAATGTAAAGATGCTGAATAGCGCAAAATAGACAAAGACCAGGAAGCTCGAGACGAACAATAGCACGACGAGGTCCAGAGTCTGACGTTTGAAACTGCCACCCGCCTTCAGAAAGATCAGCACGAAGATGGCGCCGGCGGCGAGCAGAGCTGAACAGTCGGCGAGACCCGCCTTGAGGCGCTCGTCAAACGGAGCAACCGGCAACACCCGCGGCTCAGCAGCAACCTCCTGATCCAGTGACGGAGAGAATAACTTGGCCCGCGCACCGGCGGAGTTAAGGCCTTCGTCGCAAGATGTGAGTGCCCAGTCCGCTGCTCGGCCGCTGGGCTCCTTTCCAGCAGTGGGATCATGCCGCTGCCAAGGAACCGAATCCAACCTCGCGTCACACGGCGTTACAGAAGTGTGGAGCGACAAAGAGCCTGTCGCCCCTTCAGCTACCTCGACACGTCCGCTCTCACCAGATGGAAAGGGAAGTGAGTCGTCAAACTCAAATTCCAAGCTCAGGCCTGCATGGTGCTCGCCACCCATACCCGCTCGACGTCGCCGAAACTCCGTCAAACGGCTGGCTAGGTTATCCGCCCGAACTTGCGCATCTGGTTCTGCCGGGTGAGGCCTGACGGGCAACTCGGCCTCCGAACTTGCCGTAGGCAACCAAAACTCGGCAAAGTCAGATTTCGTCGGTACCGTCTCGGCTGCTGCACGCTGATGCGTCACAGGTAATCGAGAGTTAACAGACCGCCCAGTTGACAAGCCGCCTGACGCCGCTACAGCTGTTGCCGCCGTGACTCGGCCGTTGCCTCCCGCCGAAAGGTTCGATGGAACTGCGTCGGAAACATTCTCGAGCGGTCGATCTGTGCTCGCCTCTGTTGTGAGTGAGCGACCGCACCTCTTGCATCGCCCCATTCCTGGGAAGCTAACAAAACCACACTTGGGACACTTCACAAGCTGACCGGTAACCTCCCGTGAAGCTTCGCATCCCTCTCCCGCTTGCATCATAGCAAAAGCGCAGATGAAAGCAAAGGAGGTTCGAGTAAAATGAGGTTTTATTCATGTTGAGACCGTGGAAGCCGACGATTGATTTCCGGAGAGCTGGCCGTATTTGGGCCCTATGCTGGGCTCTCGCCACGGTTCCTTGCGTAATCGTAGGTGCCAGTGTTTTGCCCTCCAACGCATGCGCTCGTGCCCGGCCCTCGCGCTCGCCCGCGAGGGATTCTCTATCGCTCATCGCCTGGCCCAAGGTTCGCGAGGAACCGGTGGCTGCACTTTTGGCAACGGAACCTGGCGATCCTGGGAATGTTGTAACAATCCGTGCCGATTCGCAACAGAAAATCAAAGGCCTATATCGATTGGCCGGTCATGTTCACATCAGCTATCGAGATCTCGAAGCCACCGCTGACACGGCGACTTATGATGAGACGACCGGCGAGGTAGAGGCACTGGGCCACATTGTCGTACGCGACTCCCAAGCTTATCTTGAGGCCGAGCAGGCCGACTACAACATGATCAGCGGGAAGGGCCAGTTCGAGTACGTAAGCGGTTACTTCCACTCGCCCACTCGGTCTGCCGCCCACACCTTTGTCAGTGAAAACCCTTTTTACATCCGAGCGCGGGAACTGAAGCGGCTGGATGAGAACCGTTACCTTCTGCGGGACGCCAGCATTACAACGTGTGAACATCCAGATGACGGTTGGTCGCTTCGTGTCCGCCGGGCTCGATTGGACGTAGACGACAGGGTTGTTAGCTACGGCGACGTCTTCCACCTGTGGCGCATCCCCCTATTCTACGCGCCGGTGCTTATCCACTCCGTCGCCCCAAGGCCGCGCCGGTCGGGATTTCTGCTGCCGAGCGTAGGGAATTCCTCTCAGAAGGGCGCTATCGTCGGCGAGGGATTCTATTGGGCCATCAACCCGAGCGCTGATCTGCTACTGGGTGTGGAGAACTTCAGCAAGCGAGGAATCGCCCGCACGGCCCGATTTCGCGCTCGCCCCAATGGCACGAGCGACCTCACCGTGGACTACTTTGGCCTTACTGATCGCGGCGTCAACACGCTGGTTCCGGTGAACCCGTCGGCTGTGATCCCAGCGGCGACTGCATCCTTGGTGCCGGGCCATCTGAAGGTGTCCGGCAACAGCGTGCGTGCTGTGGGCAAAGCTGACGATCTAGGTCGTGGTTTCCGCGGCGTACTCGATGTCGATTACGTGAACAACCTCGCCTTCCGGCTGACCTTCACCGATAACTTTACGCAAGCCGTCAATTCTGAAGCCCACCAGACAGGTTTCGCCACCAAGAACTTCGGCGCATACAGCCTTAACTTTTACGCCTCTCGATACCAGGACTTTCTTTCTTCCCAACAGGTTCCGGGCAACTCCATCATTATTGAGAAGATGCCGAGCGTGGATTTTTCAGGGATGGAAGATCAGATCAGGCACTCGCCATTCTTCTTTTCGTTCGATGGTTCGGCCAGCGGAGTCGCCCGCGCTCAATCAGGCCTGGACACGAACCTCGCCGAGCGCTTGGATTTTGCTCCTCAAATCACCCTGCGCTCGAGGCCGCTTGGCGGCTTCTATATCACCCCGTCACTAGCAGTGGAGCTGACTCATTACGGCACTAGTCTCAATTCGCAACATACCCCGGTTACACGGGTGCTCGGAGACTTGTCTGTTGATTTGCGGCCTCCCTCACTCGAAAGGGTTTTTCCTAAAAGCCTTTACAATCGTCGCATTAAGCACGTCGTCGAATCAGATATTCAATACCATCTGGTACGAGCCCCTGATCCGGAGGACATCTCCAGCATTGTGAGGTTCGACGAAATGGACGTTCTGACGGAGACTAATGAGATCGAGTATTCGCTGACCAATACGCTTCTTGCCCGCTCCGACACGCCCGAGGACCGCCACGGTGAAACGCTGAAGCCTCAGGCGCGCGAAATCCTCTCGTTGCGTCTATCCCAGAAGTACTATTTTGATCCCACGTTTGGCGGTGCCCTGCGTCCCGGTTTCAATGTCTTTGAACCCACTCTCTCGCTGACCGGCTTCGCGTTTGCCAACGGGCGCAGGCTCTCTCCGCTAATCTCGGTTCTGAAGATCGGTCCCTCTTCAAACTATGACACGGAGCTTCGCGCCGATTTTAGCCCCAATGGAGCCGGGGTCCTTAACGTGGGCGTTTCCTCCAGCATGCGACACGGTTCTACTAGCCTGTCGGTGACCGATTTCTTTGTCAATCACACGGCTTCCTTACCTGAACAGCTCGCCTCGATCTCGGCGGTCACCAACCTGCCCTCGTTCAACTTGCTGAGGGCGATTTTGAGTTATGGGAACCCAACCCGTAGAGGATTCAGCGGGCAGTTCGGTATTGATTACAACATTGCTCAGGAAATTGCCAACCAAGTTGTAGGTCAGGTCGGTTACAATTTTTCGTGCCTTGGATTTGACATCGGCTATCGGCGCTTTGCTCTCGGACCGCTGCGCAGTGAGAACCAGTACCGCCTTGAGCTTTCCCTTTCGAACGTGGGATCATTTGGAAACCTGAGGTCGCGCGAACGGTTATTCCGGTAGCGAAACGTTTTGTGCGGCCGCGTCAAGGCCCGAACCCGGAGCGGAGATGACCTATCAACGAGCGGTCAGATGGGGCGTAGTGGCAAGCATCCCGCACTATGCGAATCTATATCGAGTACAGTCAGTTTCGCGTCCGAACGTGAGTAACAATCTAGTTGTATATCTCAGCACCCTCACGCGTTAAATGGTAGATTGTTCAACACGATGGATTTACAGATTGCGTCGTGAAAAGATAGAATTTGTGAGACTTCACCGAGGTGACGTGATGAAGAATGTTCTTTCCCTAACCATCGGAGCGACCTGTATGGCGGTTCTAAGTTGGGCTGCGCAAAGACCGGATAAACCAGCGGCGAGCGAACGAACGGAACGAGGTCGGTATTTGGTGGACCAAGTCGCCAAGTGCAGTGAGTGCCACACGCCGCGCACGGCAGATGGTGAAGAAGACCTTTCCCGCTATTTAGAAGGGGCGCCGGTCTGGTTTACCCCTAACTTTCAAGCCCCACAAAACTGGGCATTTCGAGCGCCGGCACTTGCCGGGCTTCCCGGTTTCACCGATGCGGATATGACAAATATTCTCGAGAAGGGGTTAACGCCACAGGGCGATCCGATACGGCCGCCGATGCACGTTTACCACATGAATCACGACGACGCCGTGGCAGTTGTAGCCTATTTGCGGTCGCTGCGAGCCGGTCCGAGCGAATAAGCCAGAAATTCGAATCGCGCCCTCGACTGTGCGTTCACAGGCACCACCGTCAGAAACCGGTTCGCTTTTGTGACGGACCTCGGCCTCTTCGAGCAGATTAGATGCCACTTCCTGACATGCGGGCAGCAGCCAGGAAGTGTCCGGACCCGAGGGCCCGCGGACAATGAGGCGATCGAAGAGGAATTCGGCCAACTCTTGTTCTGTAAAACTTCGGGCCATCGAGTTCCTCCTTCCTCCAAGCGCAGGTAAAATCATCCTGGTTTGAAAAGCTGGCCCATGATACCGCTTAACGGGTGAGGTAACGAGTCGCCTCGAAGCGTGGGACGGACTCGAGATAGAATTCAAAATCTATGGATGAGCGGGACTTTTTCGACGAAACGCAGACGGTCAAGCCGGCGCGGCTGAACTGTGATAAGTGTCATCAAGTCGACACCTACGAAGTGCGTTGGATTGTCCGCACCAAGAAAAAAGTGCTGCCGAGTTCAGCCGGCGACGCTGACCGCGCACAGTTCGCCAAGGCGCGCTCCTATATGACGCGCATTGATGACTTCATGCAGTGCACGAATCCTCGGTGCCGAAAGCGTTTCGAGATTTCCGGGTTGCAATCGGTCGTGTTTCTGTAATGCAATCTTGCCGCAATTCAGGCACACCGGAGATAGCCAACAAGACGGACGATCAGAGCCCCGGCCCAGGCTCGCGGGGCGAGGCCAACGGACCAGCGGGTTGCTCGGACGGCGGCTCAACTTCGTCGCGATAGAAGCTGAGGGGTTGTGCAAGCTGCAACTCGAAATTGGTGCCGACAGGCAGCATAATATCTTTGCCTCGCGTCGCCAGCACCCAGACCAGTCCACCCAACGCTCCGGCGGCGCTGCCGATCCCGAGTCCTTTGCCGACGCTATGCGTGCCGACGCCGGCGATGGTACCGATTTCGGCTCCTGTAATTGTCGTTTCTGCCACTCTCCCGGCATCGTCCGCCTTCGACGACTCGCCCTCCACTTTCGATTCTTTGCGCTGGAAGCCTTCCTTGCCGTTGCCCGCAAAGCCTGACAGCGTAGCGCGCAGGGGGCGCGTCGTACCGTTAGGAAGCGTGACGTTGATGAAGCGGATGCCGAGCTGAGCCCTTCCCTTCACGCGGCCGGGGCGTACGACCTGCGTAATCTCACCCTTGACCCAGCTTCCAGCAGGAATCACGATGCGATTGTTCACAGTAATCGGGTAAATGGTGTCACAATAGACGGCCTGACCCACATAGGCTGTCCGTGAAGTAACGGCGTTGCGAAGCTCGAGCGGTATGGTCGTATTCGCCGGCACAACGATTTGGTTGCTTGACGCACCCACCGCGCCGGGCGCTTCCGCTATCCCCTCAGAGCTTACTGGGGGTGAGTTTTGGCCGAGCGTCCGGGGCAGCGCTACGGCCGACATAAATATTACCAACCACCAAAATCGAATCAGCATAGGCGATCCCTCCTTATTACCGAGCGCTGGAGCTTGCGACGTAGGATGGAGAATCAGCCGTCGAGGTTGCTTCTGAGGCTCCGTCGGGTCAAGGGCTAAAGATTGCGAGCCGTATCTAATCGCCTAGTTCTTCGCCTGCCAAGTTTAAGGTGCAATTTGGAACCTTCATCCACGCGCACAAGCCCATGAACCGCGGTTCGGCTTAAATAGTTCAACCGTTGGCGCAACCTCTGGCCGCAGCCTCCCAGAAGCCGAAAACGCCATCATACGTTGCCCTCCGGACCACCTCTGGCGGGGTTTGCGTTCCCGTCATTTCCCCAGGGTTGCTTCAATGGCGGCAGCAATGCGCGCGGCGTGCCGCCGCACTAACTGGGCGTCCTCAGCTTCAACCATGACGCGCGCCACAGCCTCTGTTCCCGAGTATCGCACCACGACGCGACCGCGCTCGCCCATCTCACGACGGCAAGCTTCTGTCGCCCGGACGACGGCGGGAATCGATTCCAACGGTTGTTTCTCGCGAACGGGCACGTTATGGATGATTTGGGGAAAGGGCTTAAAGCCGCGAAGCAACTGCGAAAAGCAGTCCCCACTTTCGCTCATCACGCGCAGGACTTCCAGTAGCGTAATAATCCCATCTCCGGCCAGCGAAATATCAGAAAAAATTATATGGCCAGAAGGCTCGCCGCCTAAGTTAATGCCTAATTTGAGCATTTCCTCGAGGACGTATTTATCGCCAACTCCGGTACGCCTCAGTTTGATGTGGTGCCTGGCCAGCGCGAACTCCAAGCCGAGGTTAGTCATCAAGGTTCCTACGACCGCGTCACCCTTTAATGAACCTCGGGAACGAAAGAAAGGTGCCACCGCGTAAAGCACATGGTCGCCATCGGCTACATGTCCTTCGCTGGTAGCAAAAATAGCTCGGTCGGCGTCACCGTCAAAGGCCACGCCGAGGTCAGCCGTTGAGGTACGAGTGATCTGAGCCATGGTTTGCGGATGGAGCGAACCGCAACCCAGGTTAATATTGCGACCGGTCGGCGTGGCATGTAGCACCTGGGCGTGGATACCCAATCTGCTGAGAAGCGCTGGCACAACGGCGCTCGCCGCGCCGTTAGCGCAATCCACAACCAGTCGCCAGCGGGATAACGATGGATTGTGGACGACAAGATCGGCAAGAAAGGCAAGATAGTCCTCACGAAGCTCAGGAATGGGAGTGAGATCGCGATCAACCTCCGGGGGTCGAGGATGAGGCCGCTCGAGCGCTCTTTCTACTTCCAGCTCCAGCTCGGAGGAGATTTTCGTGCCTCTAGCGGTCAGAACCTTGATGCCGTTGTCCTCAAATGGATTGTGAGATGCCGACACCATGACGCCAGCCGCAAACCGGTGATGGCGGGTGAGGAAGGCGACTCCGGCGGTGGGAATGACTCCGGCGTAATGTACGGATACGCCCGCCGACACGAGTCCTTGCGCCAGGGTTCGAGAAATTCGCGCGCTCGATTCCCGCGTGTCCTCGCCCAGTACAACCCGTAACGGCCGGTCAGTCACATGCGTTTCAAGCACCGCAGCTAGCGCACGTCCCAGCTTCCAGACCGTTTCGCGGTCCAGGGGATAACGATCCGCCAAACCGCGGACGCCGTCTGTACCGAATAACCGCGCTCCCATGCTCATGTGTGTAACTTGAGCTCTTCGGAAAAAGCTACCTGTTGACCTGAAGGCAGAGCACCCCGGATTCTCGGCCGGAACAACTGCTGTCCCGCACAATCTCCACCATTAACGATCGGCTGAGTTGCTCTTCTCGGGCCGGTTGACGAGAATAGACACATTATTTCGCTCGCCGAAATCCGCGCTCCGGCCGGCCTCGAGGGAGTAGATTACGTCTCGCTTTCCAGTACCTCAAGGATCCGTCGCAACGCCCGGATGACCTCCTCCCGCTCGATGATCTTTTGCCGAAACTTTAGGGTGAGACTGAACTCCTTGGTGGGCGGCATAAAACTGAAAACGGCATTGCGAGGCTTGCGGGAGGGCTGGCGCTCTTCGCGTGCCTGGTCGCGATTGAGCACGCCGGCGGCGAAACGCCGCACGGTTTCCTTCATCTTCAGGGCGCTTGGCTGGCGGGCGACCTGGAGCAGTTCTGACTTCGAAAGCACTCCGAGCTGGATGCACTGACCCTTAATCTCGTCCGGAATAGACCGCAACCTGAGAATCTCCGTCACTGAGGAGCGTGCTTTGCCGATCCGCTCGCCGATCTGCTCGTGCGTCAGGCCGAACCGTTCCACGAGACGCTGGATGCCGTCGGCTTCTTCAAAAGGGGTTAGGTCTTTGCGCTGCAGATTTTCGACTAGAGCCAACTCCAGGGTTTCAGCGTCGTCAACGTCTTTCTCGATGCAAGGAATCTCTCGCAGTCCGGCGGCGCGGGCAGCGTGATAGCGCCGCTCGCCGGAAATGATCAGGTAGCGCCCCGAGTCGCGGAGCGGCCGCACCAGCAATGGCTCAAGTACGCCCTTGTCGCGCACGGACTCGGTGAGACCGTGCAGATCACCGACATCCTTGCGCGGCTGCTCGGCATTGGGCTGCAGTTGCTCCAGGGGAATCATCCTTCCGATGGCCGCCCCGCTCCGCGAGATGATGTCCTCCACGTAATGCGCGTCGTGACGCATCCTGATCACCGCGGGCAAACCCGATCGCCTGTCAGACACGTTGCAGCACCTCCCGCGCAAGATTCTGGTAGTCCGCCGCCCCGGATGAATCGGGGGCATAAGTGAAGATCGTTTCCTTATAAGCCGGGCTCTCTTCGAGCCGTACGTTCTTGCCGATCAGCGTCCTGAACACCTTCGCACCGAACACCCGGCGCACTTGTTGTTGAATGTCGCGGGCCAGATTGGTCCGCTTGTCATAAAGCGTCAACACGACGCCCAGCAATTGCAAGTCCGGGTTCGGACGCGCTCGAATGCGTGAAAGGGTTTCGAGCAGATCGTCGGTTCCTTCCATCGCGTAGTAAGCCGCCTGGATAGGAACGAGTAAGTGTGTTGCTGCCACCAGGGCGTTGACCGTAATTATACCGAGCGCCGGCGGGCAATCGATGACGATAAAATCGTAGTCTTCGCGGCAAGCGGCTAGCGCATCTTTCAGCCGATACGGACCGTCGAACTGACCCACCAGCGTAGCTTCCAGCTTGGCGAGGGCAATCTTCGATGGCACCACGCATAAATTGGCCCACGAGGTGGGTTTGATAATTTCGGTAAGGTTCACTTGGTGGTCCGCCAGCGCGTCATACACGGAATAGCTGATCTCTTCGATAGGAAAAAAAGTGAGGGTCGTGTTAGCCTGGGGATCAAGATCGACGAGCAGCGTCCGCTTCTTCTTAAGGGCCAGGGCGGCGGCAAGATTGACGGCTGTGGTGGTTTTTCCCACTCCACCTTTTTGGTTCGCGATCGCGATAATGATGGACATCGTTCGCTGCCCGAGTCCCGTTATCCAAGGCGCGGCCGGCAAGCCGCGGGGGCCGCGGTGTTCAACCACCCGTCACCTTGCACCCATAACGCGCGACACGCCAGCTTCGGAATCACTGACCCTTGACGGGGATCAATGATCCCCTGACAACGGCCATCACATCTTATATCGCCCCATATCCTCGTCTCCCAGGTTCTCAAGCCACTTGCGCAGTTCCTCGCTGTCGATCTTGTCAGAGGCGGCAGCCGAGACTTTGGAATTCTTCAGCACTTCATCTTCAACGTAGATGGGGCAATCCACCCGCAGCGCCAGCGCCAGCGCGTCGCTCGGACGCGAATCAATCGAAAGTGTCTCACCGTCCCGCTCAATCCAGATCAGCGCGTAAAACGTATCATCTCGTAAATCGTTAACGACCACCTTATGAACACGTGTTTCCAGGCCTACTAGCAGGTTCTTGATCAGGTCGTGAGTCATCGGCCGAGGGGTCGAGACCTTCTCAATCTCCAGGGCGATCGCATTCGCTTCGTAAATACCCACCCAAATCGGCAACACCGCGGATCCCTTGACGTCTTTTAGGATCACAATCGGCATGTGAGTCACCGGGTCCATCATCAGACCCCGGATTTTCATTTCGACTTCCATTGTGCCCCCTTCGTGCAGATTGCGGGCGCCGAGGACCGTCCTATGCGCCAGCACCCTGTTCCTCCCTGGTGACCTCCGACCTCGCCGCCTTCACGCCCACCAGACTGTTGGCCCCGGCCCCGGTCACCAGTATCCTGATGTATCGACCGACCAGGTCAGATTCACCCGGAAAATTGACGATCTGATTGCTGGTGGTGCGCCCAACCGCCTGGCCGAGGCGCGCCTGGAATCCTTCCACTAAAACCTCAAATTCCTTTCCGACCCGTGCCTGATTCCGGCGCAACTGAATCTCGCGCTGGTGCTGCTGCAGCACTTCCAAGCGCCTTCCTTTCTCTGTCTCAGGAACGGAATCGCCCCAAACAAGGGCCGCCGTCTTCGGTCGGGGCGAGTATTTAAAAGAAAACACCTGATCGTAGCCAACGTTGTCCAGAAGCGAGAGAGTCTCCTCGAAGTCCCGCTCGGTTTCGCCGCAGAAGCCGACAATGATGTCGGTCGACACGCTGATTGCGCGCCGCGCGTTCCGGATGCACATGATCTTTTCCAAGTATTCTTCGCGGGTATAGGTGCGTCGCATACGACGCAATACGGCATTTGAACCCGACTGCACGGGTAAGTGGATGTGGTTGCAAAGTGAGGGATGAGAATCAATTGCTGCCACAATCTCGGGAGTAAAATCCTGCGGGTGCGAGGTAGTAAAGCGCACGCGCCGCACCCCGGGCATCTCCGCTACCCGTATCAACAGTTCACTGAAGCTGAGGTGGGCGGGGGAGGGATCGCGATAAGAATTGACCGTTTGGCCGAGCAGTTGGATCTCCGTGTAGCCCTCGTCGGCAAGGCGTCGGCACTCCGCCAGAATCTTCGAGCTGGGGCGACTCCGCTCCGCTCCCCGCGTCTGCGGCACTACGCAGTAACTGCAGGCCTTATCACATCCCTCGATAATCGTCACGTAAGCGCGAAAGGGATTATCGCGACGCGTCAATTCGGTCTCAAAGCACTGGTCGGCATCGAGCGAAAGCCCAGTTACGCGCCGTTGCCCGGACTCCAGCCGTTCGAGCAATGCGGGGAGATGGGAATAACTGGCCGAACCACACACCAAATTCACTTGGGGAGCGCGCTCGAAAAAGGCCTCTCCCTCCTGCTGCGCAACGCAGCCCAGGACACCAACGATCCTGTCCCGACCGCCACGTTTCCTGAACGCCCCCAGCCGAGAGAAGACTTTTTGCGCTGCCTTCTCACGGATGCTGCACGTGTTATACAGTATCAGGTCAGCATCATCGGGGTTTTTCACAGGCCGGTAGCCGCGCGCCACAAGCACACCAGCCACCTTCTCCGAGTCGTGCACGTTCATCTGACAACCGAATGTTTCAAGGTAAAAGGTCTTGCCCTTTGCAGCCCCAACCGAGCCCTCGCGCATCGGGCTCGAAGCGGTCGACAAAGAACGCGACATCGTGATAGCAGGTAAGATCTGGACGAGGTTACTGCCCATAGAACCTCTCCGTCCTCTACAACAGTATAGAACGAAAGCAAGACGAGCAAGTAGTTCCTTTTCATCGGATCGCGCCGCGCTTTCCTCCAGTTTGGTATCCGGCTCAACCGGTTGCCGATGGAGATGGCGGCGCTGTCTTTCGGCGGCCAGGTCCACATCTTCTCGGCCAGGAGATGGACTTGACGAACTCTGTGCGGACTCGTCGCCTCTTGCGGGAGTCCGCCGTTTTGGAGAAACTGTAAAAGTGAGTGCGGTTTCGAGAATCCAAGACCGCTGACTGAGCATGGCCCGCTACCCTATTGAGAACAATACAGCGGGCAGCAAGGCGAGGAATGATGGCGACTGCAACCATGACGATCCCGCTTCGAACGCCGGCGCACTCCCAGTGGATCATTTCAGAGCGGACCGACCTTCTGTGGTTCACCGTCGGGGGCGCGGCCGCAGCCTATATCTTTTGGGCGCTCTGGCGCTTCGCGCACGCTCCCTTGCTCCTGCTAGTTGCGATTTGGGCCATTGTATTCGATGAGACTCACGGGTTCGCCACGATATCACGCACTTATTTCGACGCTGAGGAACGCGCGAAACGAGGCCGCTGGCTGTGGGTGAGCCTCGCCTTCTTCTTCGCCGTCGGGCCCCTCATGATTCTGCTCCGGTTGGGGGACTGGCTCGAACTGGCAACCGAACTGTGGGGTTACTACCACATCTTCAAGCAGCATTACGGCTTCATGATGATGTACAAGAAGAAGAATCGCGACTTCGCTCCCGAAGATATGAAATTGGACAAAGCTTTTTTTGCGGTCGCTTTCTATTATCCCTTCCTGACTTACCCGCTCCACGACCGACAAGCTGCTGATCTGCTGCCATTTCCGATACAGCCCTCGGGGGCGCGGATTTTCGAGAGTACGCTGTTGTTTTCTCTGATCCTGGTCACGCTAGTCTACATAGCGCGTCAAGTGCAGAAGTGGTACGAAGGCCTGGCGGTTGATTGGCCGAAGCAGATTCTTTTTGCCACCGCGATTCCGGTTAACTACTTGCTCTTCCGCAGCCGCATGCCCTTGCTCGGAGTATACGCTGCCGCCACTATTTTTCACAATGTCCAGTACCACCGCCTGGTCTGGTTTTACAACCAGAACAAGTACGGACACGATCGAGATCGGGCGCGGCGCTACGGCTTGGCCACACTGGTCAATAGCCGGTGGTTATGTTACGTCGCGGCAGCAGCCCTGTACGCTGTAATCTTTGATGTCGTACCGCGCTTCGTTCTCAAGGACGGTGTCGGTCTGATGAACATCGGGACACGTAATGAGATCATCTTTTCGTTCTTCGCCGCACCCGGATTGCTCCACTACTGGCTCGACGGGCATATCTGGAAGGTGCGCAAGGATCCCGAACTCCGTGAGTACTTGCGACTTTAGGGGCGCGGGCACGGCATAAACGTAGTCCATTCCGGGGGAACCACAGAGACCAAGTTCGGCGCGCGTTTGGCGGTCAAAGGAGGACGCGGAGACCCAAAGGCGTCCTCTTTCCTGCACCTTCTGGAAGACCACCCTTAACAGGCTCGTGCGGTTACGATTCTAAATGTTTTTCGACAAGCTACCCCAGGCGGCCTCACAAAAGCCTCATTCGAAATGATCTCGAAGAAAGTTGTGCCGAAGAGCGGCGGGATGTCTCTCAAAACAACCGGAACGTGACCTCAGCCAGCATCCGCACGGCCACGGGCACGCCATTACGCTCGGCTGGCTTAAACTTCCATGTCTTGACCGTATTGACAGCATTTTCGTCAAGACCAAGTCCGAGCGGCCGAACGACCTGCACATCCTTCACGTTGCCTTGAGCGTCAACGATCAGCGACAACACAACCGTGCCTGAGAATTTGGCTTTGCGGGCTTCTTCCGAATAGGGAGGATCTGGCTCATAAATAGGTATGGGTGCGCTCACGCCGCCGCCCACTTCGAACACTCCACCGCCCGTGCCCGCTCCTTCGCCTGGTCCGTACCCGGCACCATTGCCCGCACCGGCACCAGTGCCGTTCCCGTTGCCGACGCCACCCCCTGTACCCGAACCATTCGAGGGCGGAGCCGGGATACTGGTCGGATCACCAAAATTCGTCGTCTGCATTTGGGGCAGCTTCAGTTCAGGCGGACCGAGCAAGGTGGCTTGCATGGGCAGCTTGGGCGCCAGATTAGGAATCTTAACGGTGGGCGGCGTGAATTGCTTGACTGAAAACTTCGGAATGTTCGCCTTGGGAGCGGGCATCGGAGTCCGCTCGCCACCACCGCCTCCCCCACCAGCCTTCTTGGGAGCCGGTGGCAGTTCAGGCAGCGAAAGGCTGATGTTGACGAAATTTTCTTGTGGCTTCTTCGGACGTACCCACCCTACGAGGACAGGTATCACTAATGCGGCAATGACGACCGCGTGGAGGACTAGCGAATTGAGCCATGAGACTGGCTGCTGTCGATAGTCCTCAAAAATGTCGGGGACTTCGATCGTTTTGGGCAGCAAATGAAGCTTGCGACCCAGACGCAGCAGCCAGTAATGGGAAAGGTCGGGCAGCAGCCGGAGTTGGGACGGCAAATCGCGCCACCAAGGCTGCATTTCCACCACTGGGAGCGTTATCTCGCCCCGGTAATACTGTTTCGGGACGGTTATCTTGGGTTCCCGGAACCAGTCGCGGATTTGTTGGAGCAAGGAGACGATGACGTTGGGCGACTCTATGAAGACCGGACGGTACTCAACCTCGGGAAAACGGTTCTCCTGAGGCGGCGATTGACCTACGCCGGTTTTCACCTGAGTATCCGTAGTTGGCATGGACAAGTGTTATTATACCTAGCCGAGCGATCTTCCGGCGATGGGCAGCCAACCCTGCCCTTCCGGGAGATGTTGTGAGCGCCGGTGGAGTTGCCTCGTAATTTCCTTTCTGCCCTAAACTCCACCCTGACCCTACTTAATTTTAGCACGGCTCCCCTCGTTCGGCGGAAGATGGCGATCTCTCGCAGCTACGTAATTTCCAGCGTCACTTGGGTTCTTCCGACGAGAACCGACTTTGCCAGTACGACGCGGTCGGCATGCAGCTCGCCGAGCGAAGTTGATTTGAGTCGCTGCCTATCCGGTGGATGAACGTGGACAACCACATCGGCGGCAAAGCTGGTGGGTAACCGCAAGTCAACCCTCCAGTGCGGCCCGCCCTCCCGCGCGGCGATCCATTCGGTCGTCCAGCCTAGTCGACCAAATCGCGTCGGGCAGTTTTCGACGTGGATGCGCTCCCCCGCGTCGAACCAGTGTTTGGGAGCCGCTTTTTGCAGGTGAACGACGTCTCTATCGTGCTCTTCGTAACAAAGCAACCATCGCAGGCCGAGCGCGGCCTGTAACTCGCTGTTGATCACTGCCGACCAGGCGTATGGGCTTCCCTCCCCCGGAAAATTGCCCGGCAGCAACGCGTCTTCGGGGGCGTAGCGGCTGCCGGAATCCATGGCGTAACACAAGTTGCCGTAAAGAGCGAGAAGAAAGGGGGGGTAATCGTCCTGGCGAATGCGACCGGCAAGCGTGCCGTGCTCCATGAAATTCGATGTGCGCGGGTAATCACCGTCCGTGTTCATGCCCATCAGTTGTTCGCCTGCGAGCGCGCGATGCCGGAAGTGGCCTTCATCGAGGTCAGCGTCTCCCCAGTCAGCGGTCCACCAGTCCATCATGTACCGATGGTTCTCATAACTGGAAAGTTCGGTCGGCCGGCGTTGCGTGTCGAACACCGTCAAGGGCGTGATGCCCGCGCTCTTCATTGCCGGGTTTCGGTCGGCGAGCGTCTTGGCAAGTGATCGTTCGATGTCGGCGCGCATCTCGGTGGCCGTCGCCGCTATCTTGGCCGCCTCGGAACGCAACGCTTCGTCTTGATGTTCATTTCCGGCGCGATCCAAACTACGCGCGTGCTCGCGTAACCCGCGCCAAATCCAGGCAGCATTCTGATAGTAGTAAGGATGGGAATCGGGAAAGTCGTCACGGGGATCACCATTGTCGGCTTCGGGCGAGCCCCAGATCAATCCGTGGCGGGGATCGTCCACGGGGAACGTTTCCTTACTGTACCGATAGCGGTTTAGGACAAACTCGATCATACGCCGCAGCGTCGGAAGGCGCCGACGCAGGGCGTCGACATCGCGCGTGTAATCGTAGGCGCGAGCTGAGTTTTCTAAAAAAACTCCGGTATTGAGCGGAGCCTCCACCTGATCCTGCGTATTATAAAGAAAGTTGCCGTCCGGCAGGATGTAGTGTTGGAGATAATGTTCGAAATAAGGTTCAACCTCGTCCGTCAAATTCCAAACCTGCTGGGCCCACACGAATTCGTAGTGAGCCACCGGGAAAAGGGCATGGCTGCGCTCTGGAATTTTAGTGTAAGCACCCTCACCAATCTGATAGGTCGGTTCCAGCCCGCGGTAACTCGATCGCGAGAGCACAATGCCGGCACGCGCCGCGTCCAGCAACCACTCGTCGGGAATCTCCACCTTCATACGGTCTTCAAAAAAATGATGCCATCGGTTCCAAACGCCCACCAGCGCCGTAAAGAAATCCTCCGCCGAGCCGTTCCAATAATAGTCAGTGAACCGGGTACGGGGCAGTGCCTGGTTGGCGTTGGCATCACCGGCCGGAATCAAGCTTCCGGTCTCACCGGGTGGCACCATGACGCGCATGCGTGCCATCGGGCGCGAATCAGCGCCGAGAGGAAGCAAGGCCATCACTTCGTACCCCACTTGAAACTTGGGGTTCCACACGCCGATATCCGCGGCCGGAAGATAGCCGCCGAGCAGCGTTCGCTTGCTGTAACCGGGAACGTACTCGTAAAGGTACTCCGACGGCAAAAAGCGGCGAGGGTCAAACAGGCGGCCCGTGAGGTCGGGCGCCCACAGCGATTGAGAATCGGAGCCGAATTGTCGCGATTTACCGTCCGCTTCGAGCCACAAGGATTTCTCAGGCCCCGACTCTTCGTTGGCCACCAGCGTCCAGCCGATGAACTCCGCCCCTAACGCGGCGACATTCTCGTAACACGGGTCTTCGGCGGAATTGAGGATATATTCGCCGACTTCATCCGGTCCCGGGACATAACGCGCCGGGCGCTCAAACTTGACGCCGTGAGGAGTATTGATGGGCCGGGGACGAATCTTCGAGAGGTCTCCGATCCGCTTGGGGATATGGGCGATCTGACCGGCCTGTGTTACGTAGCAAATGGCGCCCTGGTGGGTCACGTGCTTCTCAAAGACGGCCGTCGCCACCCCGTTCAACCAGGGAAGAACGGCCACCAAGTGCCAGCCGGCGATCGCCTCGCCAACCTTCAGCGTCCTGGACTCCTCGCCCAGTTGCGACACGACCTCGCCGGGCCTAAACGAAGTCACGCGTGGCGACTGGGCGAGCTGCTGGCGCTCGCCCGGCAGCAAGAGGTTGTATTCGTTGGGAATTCGCCCCGGATGATAGCGCCCCTTGGGGACCCCTGGTGAGCTCGGCCGCGAGGGATGAGTCATCACCTGGCGCGCAACGCCTATGGCAGGTGCGGCGGCGGCGGCTTTCAAAAATGCACGTCGTTTCATCGCCGATGTAGTATAAGACCGTCGTCAACCCGGCGCTCCCATCCCTCTTGGCGAAGGACCTGGCAAATCTGCTATGATCGGTTGCCTTTTGGAAGGAGAGCGCCATGCGCCGCGGTATCCTGTTCCTGGCCATTTTGGTCTTGATGAGCAGCTCATGCGGTCGCCACCGGGACGAAAGGCTCCTCGGACGATGGGTGTCGCTCGAGCGCGCTAAAGGAGAAATCGCCACGGTAGTCGAGTTCCGCTCCGGAGGTTCGCTCGTGTCTTCCTTCGAGACTTTGATCGATTACCGGTACCAGTTGGGAAACAACGTCCTGCTCCTAACGACGATTGGCTCCATCCCCGGTGAACCTCCCGAACAAAGTTTTCAAGTCAGCCTCAGTGGCGACCGGCTGGTGCTGACCAACCTTGCCGACAATACAGAGGAACACCTGAAACGCAGCGGCCCGGCGCCTGCCGACGCCTCCTCCCTGGTTGGCGAATGGCAGTCGGACCCGGCCGGCGATCAGCCCCTTTTCATGGACTTCAAGAGCGACGGCACCCTGTCTCTGCGGCGGGTGATTCGCTCGAGCCAGGGCCGATATACCATCAACGGCGACTCCCTCACGGTGACACCAGGGGGCCAGCCGTCCCAACAGGGCACCTATCGCTTCGAGGGCGATCAACTCGTGATGATTTCAGCCGATGGTCAGAAGATTCGGTACCAGAGGTTGGAATAGACCGGGCCGCCCTCCGAGAGGACGATCTTGGGGGCATCAAAACGGATGGCTGCCGCTTCTTCTCGCCGGACGGCGTTCGCGGTCCTGTTTTTTGGGGTTTTCCTGCCTGCTTCCGGCCTGCATTCCGCAAGCCTCGGGCCGGACTTGCTCAGCCGGCGATGGAGAGCCTTCTGGATCACCTGCCCTGACGTCCTGCCTCGCGAGTTCGGCGTTTGTGAATTTCGCAAGACCTTTTCAGTGAACTCCGCTCCGCACCATTTCGTGATTCACGTGAGCGCTGATAATCGCTACGAGCTTTACGTGAACGGTGTGCGGACGCTCGAGGGTCCGGACCGCGGCGATTTGGATCATTGGCGATTCGAGACGCTGGACATCGCCCCGCTTCTCGGCGCCGGGCGGAACACCCTGGCCGCCGTCGTGTGGAATTTCGCCGAAGCGGCTCCCATGGCCCAGATAACCCACGAAACCGGCTTTATTCTCGAGGGTGAGGCCGGCGCGGGAGCGGCCGTTAACACCGATTCAACCTGGAAAAGTTGGCCTGATCCCTCTCGCCGAATGATTCCCGCCGATCAGCAACCGGTTCGCGGTTACTTCGTTGTGGGGCCCGGCGAGCGCGTCGACGGCACCAGGTATCCCTGGGGGTGGCAGGAGACGGATTTCGACGATTCCAGCTGGAGGCCCGCGCGGCGGATTTCCATCGGCGGCCCGCGCGGCATTCAAGATAGCCCGTCGCGTTGGATGCTCGTACCCGATCAGCTTCCCCAGCAGGAGGAGAGGCTTCAGCGGCTGTCGCGCATTGTCCGCCAGAGCGGGGCCGGGGCCGGGGAGGCATTTCTGGGCGGCACGGCACCCCTAACCATCCCGGCGAACTCCCACGCTACGATTCTGTGCGATCAGACCTTTGAGACGACCGCTTACCCCGAGCTTGTCACCAGCGGCGGCCGCAACGCAGAAATCACTCTCACCTATGCCGAGGCGCTTTCTGGCAAGAATGGCGAGAAGGGCAATCGCAGCGAAATTCGCAACAAGGAGATGCGGGGATTTCACGACGTTTTCCTACCCGATGGCGGCCAGCACCGGCTCTTCCGGCCTCTCTGGTGGCGCACCTTTCGCTACATACAGGTCGATGTCACGACCCGATCCGACCCCGTCATCCTCGAAGATTTGCGCGGCCTCTTTACGGCTTACCCCTTCACCGAGCGTGCCGCCTTCACCAGCGACGATCCGGTGCTCGCCAGAATCTGGGATGTAGGCTGGCGCACCGCGCGGCTGTGCGCGCATGAGACTTACATGGACTGTCCCTATTACGAGCAGCTCCAGTACGCTGGCGACACCCGCATCCAGGTGCTGATTTCGCTCTCCATGACGGGCGACGACCGCCTGGCGAAGAACGCCATTGAGCTGCTCGGCGACTCCCGCACCCCCGACGGTTTAACCCAGAGCCGCTATCCGTCGCGCTTGCCGCAGTACATTCCGCCGTTCTCGCTCTTTTGGATCAGCATCATGCATGACGTGTGGTGGTATCGGGGCGACGCGGATTTTTTGCGCCGCTTCTTGCCGAATGCGCGCGGCGTGCTCGAATGGTTCCGCCAGCGCCTTTCACCCTCCGGTTTGCTCGGCCGGCTCGACTGGTGGAATTTCGTCGATTGGGCGGCTGATTTTCCCGACGGCGTCCCGCCACTCGAGTCCGACGGGCAGTCGTCGATTCTGAGCTTGCAGTTCGCCATCGCCCTGCGCGAAGCCGCCGACTTGGAGTCCGCCTTCGGCATCGTCCCGCACGCCGAATACGATCGCGCCCTCGCCGGCCGGGTGGCCAAGGCTGTGTACCAAACCTGCTGGGACGCACACCGGCAGCTGATCGCCGACACCCCCGCGCGCCGACACTTCAGCCAGCACGCCAATATTCTGGCGGTGTTAGCGGACGCTATTCCGCCCGACCGCCAGGCTGCTGTCATGCGAACCGTCCTGTCCGATGCCACGCTAACTCCCTGCTCTTACTACTTCCGCTTTTACCTGTTTCGGGCCATGAAGAAAGCGGGGCTGGCCGATGCATACTTGAGCCGGCTCGGTCCGTGGCAGCACATGCTCGATTTGGGCCTCACCACCTTCGCCGAGACGCCCGAACCGACGCGGTCCGACTGCCATGCCTGGAGCGCCCATCCCAACTTCGACCTGCTGGCCACCGTCGCCGGCATCGAGCCGGCGGCTCCCGGATTCGCCCGAGTCAACATCGAGCCTCATCTGGGGCCTCTGACTTATCTTGCCGCCACATTACCCCACCCTAGGGGCGAGATCGCCGTGCGTTACCGGCGCTCGGGAGCTCACTTGACGGCTGAGGTCGCCTTGCCGGCCGGGCTTTCCGGTCGGTTCGTGTGGCGGGGCAAACGGGCGGCGCTGCGCGGCGGCCGCCAGAGCCTGACGTTCTGACCTGAGGCGCGCGGGCGAAACATCCGCCCCACGACGACCCGCGGCAGCCCCGCTGGCTCAGCTTCCTCGCACAGCCGGCGTGCCTATTTCCCCCTTTCGTTCATTCGAAGCGACCCGGGTGTCGCTTCCTGCCCGCTTACGCTCCTGGCCGGCCAAGGATATAAAAGCACCGTCCTCCCGTAGCGCTGGCGGGAGGCGCGAAATCAAGCACGTCGTATCCTCGGGCGAAATAATGTTCGAAAACCCGGCGCGCCTCAAGCCTCCAGCGTCGCGCCAAGGGAAGGGCTTCGGCGCGCATCCGATCCGTGTGGGAAGGAATTTCGAACAGAAGGCGCGGTGCCGTAAGCCCGAGGCGGAGCCGGCGATTTTCAAGGAGTTGGCGGGAATTGAGCGCAGTTTCATTGGCGCGCGGCAGGCTTAGATCGACGGCGGGCGCGTGGCGGCGGCGCAGGCGGCGAGCGACAGAAGCGGAGGCAATCGGCCAATTCACCACCAAGCGGTCGCTGGCCAGCCCTTTCTCGATGGCGCTCGGGAAGCGTCCATAACAGTCGCGAACGTACTCCTCTACCCGCCCTCCGAGGCGGGTCAGGTTGAGCGCAGCATTGCGGCTTTGCAGCGGATCATATGTCCAGCCGATCGCCTCGAGGCCCCGCCGGAGGGCGATCTGGCGATGTGCCAGTTTCATCTGCCAGCCCAGGCCTCGATCGCGCCACGGTGGCTCCACCGCCATCATGTGCGACCAATGGATCAAGCGACCATGACGCTGGGCCAGAAAGGCGTACAGAAACCCTACCAAACGCGGGCCGCTGAACGCCCCCAGCACGACGCCGCCCTGCTTCTGGGTGACGGAGAGCAACTCGGCTGAAGCTCCGAGCGTTCCCCAAACGGATTGCTGGATGCGTTCGCAGCGGCGAAACTCTTCCGGGGATTTGAGAAGGCGGATTCGGGTCTGGAGCATGGCCGCGTGCTCGAACCGGCAAGGAATGCAGGCTCCACGCCAGCGCCCGGTTTGGGTGAGCGGAGCCGGCCCGCGATGCTATTCTCCGCACATGCCGCGCCGAGGAGCGCCGCACGGGCACGGACCTGGTTCGGCATCGGCCGGCGCCGAGCCGGCCACTGCAAACAGCGACAGCAGCTTCTCGACGTTGGGGCTTTCACAGGACGCACAGCGCACCGCGGGCGCGCCCGCGTTGAGGATTTTCTCAAACTGAGCGCCGCAATCCCGGCATCGATACTCGAAAATAGGCATGGCAGCCTCCGCCCACTCATCTTAGTTTAGTCCGAAGCGCCGAGTGGCGGCAAGGGAGCGGACGGGCCGAGGCCGCATCGAGCCCGCGGCGGCACCCGAGACGAAGCGCGCCCTCATTTTTTCATGCTTTTTTTAGGGCTTTCGGGCGCGAAATCGCTTGACAGGCGCTTTTTTATTGCTTAGAGTGCCGCTAGTCCATGGTTGCACGAGCCACAATTCTAGTCCAGGAGAGGAAAACGCAATGGCGAAAGTGATGACCAAGTCTCAGGTCGTAGCGCATCTGGCTGCCAAGGCAGCGCTTCAAAAGAAGGTCGTAGCGAAGCTGCTCGAGGAGCTGGTGGCTTTGGCGGTGAAGGAAGCCAAAAACTCCGGGCAGTTTGTGATACCGGGGCTGGGCAAAGCCGTCAAGGCGAATCGTAAAGCTCGCATGGGACGCAATCCGCAGACCGGTGAGGCCATCAAGATTCCGGCCAAGACCGTGGTCAAGTTCCGGCTGTCGAAAGCATTCAAGGACGCTGTCGTTCCTCCTAAGAAAAAGTAAGGGTTCTCATCCGCCAGCGGCGGGCCGGGAGTGAGGCAGCCCGCTGCTGGCTTCAGGGCGCCGCCCGGGGTCCTCGCCCGCCGGCGCCTGCCGCTCGGGCAGCTCCGGGGGAGCGGTTCAGCCTCCGGTGGCGAACCCCGGGTAGAGGCACATGCCGCCGTCGACGAAGAGCGTCGTGCCGACCACGTAATCTGACTCGTCCGAGGCCAGCCACACGGCCGCCCGCGCAATGTCCTCTGGCAGTCCAACTCGCCCATAAGGAATCAGTTCCAGGAGCTTGGCTTCCGCCTCCGGGGTTTCCCACGCGGCGCGGTTGATAGGAGTCTTGATCGCGCCGGGAGCGATGCTATTGACGCGAATCCGGTGAGGGGCAAGTTCCTGGGCAATCGATTCCATGAACATCATGATGCCGCCTTTGGAAGCGGCGTAGTTGACGTGTCCGGCCCAAGGTATCACCTGGTGGACCGAGCTCATGCAGATAATCTTGCCGGCCGCTTTCGAAACCGACGGCACCACGCCGCGGCGCAAAAACTCCCGCGCCGCCTCCCGCGCGCACAGGAAATAACCGGTGAGGTTGGTGGCGATAACCTGGTTCCATTGATCCAGAGTCATTTGCGTAAAGGCGGAGTCGCGCTGGATGCCGGCATTGTTCACCAGGATGTCGAGCGTGCCGAATTCTCGCCGGGCCGCGTCGAACATGGCCAGGACCTGGGTTTCTTGGCTGACATCGGCCTCAAGGGCCACCGCCACGCCGTTCGCGCTGTGAATCTCGCTCACCACCTGGCGGGCCGAAGCCGGGTTCCCGACGTAATTGACGACCACCGCCGCCCCGGCCCCCGCCAGCGCCTTGGCAACTGCGGCGCCAATGCCGGAGCTGGCCCCGGTAACGAGCGCCTTCTGTCCTTTCAGCGGTTGATAGTCGGCCACGATCCCCTCCTGACTGCCCCGGTTCCAGGGTAGTCTTCTGAAGATACCGAAACTTCAGCCAATATGTAAGTCCCGTCGCGGCGGGCTCCAGGTGCGGATGACCCGCACCGAAGAGGTGCTGAGGCCGTATCTCTTGAAGGGCCAGGGGTCAGGGCCGGCCGGCCCAACGGTGGCCGGGCACAGAGCCTTCGGGCGATGGAAAATATCACGGGCTGGTTATATATCGGGCAGATAAAGGCAATTACACTGCGGTGAGGGAATTTGGGGTTATACTGGTGTGTCTGATCTGAACCCCAAAGTCATACAGAACGTCATAAGAGTTGGCGGCGCATCTTAAAACGGCATTAAAGCCAGCGAAGGGTCGAGTAGCGGGTTTTTCGCCCAGGCAGGCTTAGCCTGTCCGCAGCGAGCGGGCATCTGATTGTGGCTAGCGACCAGAAACGACGAGCGCTGTTCCGCCTGATTTTACTTCTCGGGCTGGTCGTGGCGATCCGGGAAGCCCTCGAAATCGCCCATCTCGGCGACGACGTGTCCAATGACGGCATGGTGGTTTCATGTTTTCAGCAAGCCGTCCACGGTGCGTTGCCAGGGCGCGTGAATCGCGAAAAAAGAGGCCGGTGCGGAGTCTGCGCGGTTCCTGTGAGTCCGCCCCGCCCGCCTCGCGTCGTCGAACCACCCTCGAAAGCAGGGCCCTTCCTGATTCTGTTATTCAGCTTGCAGCGTAAATAGTCTCCCTGGGTTTTATTGGGTGGGAAGCCGTTTGGTGTGGAGGCCTCGTGTTCACGTGAGGCCATTCGCCCTTCGACCGTCCAGCGGCAAAGAACAGGGAGGACCCATGGAACTGAATCGACCGCGCGCGGAAACGTGCTCGGGCTTGGTGGAGATGCACGGCGGCAGTGGAGACGGCGCCGAGAGCCCGCAGGATGTGGCCGAGGTGATCGGTGCCGTAGTGGAGACGTGCCTAAAGCGATTTCGCCGGTGGCAGATACCGCCCAATTGGGCTTTCGGCGACTGGATCAAAGAGATGGCTGGTCAGGGCCACGTGGCGGCGTGGGAGGCCCTCGGACAATACGATGCCACGCGCGGGCTCGGTCCGGCAACCTTTGTGATGTGTCGGGTGATGGCACGCTGCCTCACTCGGTACCGTCAGGAGTGGGCGTTTGCCGGACGGTGTGAGGAATTATCGGCGGAGCCGGGTGATTCGGCTAAGGAGTGGGGCCGTCGTTATCCCCATCAAAACGAAGCTCGTATCTGGGAGCACCAGGACCTGGTCCGGGCGGTCAATCAGCTCAAAGAGCTGGATCGCTGGATTTTGAAGCAATTGTTCTGGGAAGAGCGGCGCGAAGAAGACGTCGCCGAGGAACTGGGAGTGAGCCAGCCGGCCGTCAGCAAACGCAAGCGCACAATTTTGGGCAAGCTGCGCCGATTATTGACCAGTTCGGAGAGCGAGTCTGCCGCCTGCTGGACACCCAAGGCGCGGGCGGAAGCCTCCCCGTCGACGTAAAGCCGGCTTCAAGCCGGTGCCGTTCAGCACCACCCGAGAGGACCAAATTCGGATTCTTGATCCCTCGGTGCCCAAAGGAGACACCATGCCGAATACACCTGAGGAAACACGACTGACGGAATTGCAGCAAACCGGGGAAGCTATCGGCAAATTAGCCAAAGACCCCGCCGCGTTTAATCGGACGGCGGAAGCGTTCCTGGCCGAGAACGTCGAGGCCTTCCAGGCCGAGCTTTCGCGGCTCGGGCTGCTGCCTTTTTGCATCCTGATCTGCCGCTGGTTCTGCAGCAAGCATTGTGTGCTGATTTGCTCGCGGCTGTGTCGCGAACCGATCAATCCGCAAGTGCTCACCATCGCCGAGATGCGCGATTTTGCCCTTGTCACTCAACAACTTACGGCAAATGAGGGCTTGCTCAAGCAGTTTCTGGACGCCGTGGACAAGCAGGATGTGGACACGTTTAACAAGTTGCTGGCCGCGCAAAGGTGGCAGCCCTTCTGCCATCAGCTTTGCCACCTGCTCTGCTCCGTTCGCTGCCGCAGAGTTTGCAGGATTTTCTGCCCACCCGGCCCTATGATTACTGAGGTGGGGCTGATCCCAGCCTCGCAGATTGATCCGAGCGGGCGCGCCGCTGGGCCGAGCCTGCCACCCGGACCGACCTCTAGTGACAACAAGGCCGCCGGAGTCGGCGACCACCCTTTCGGCGGATGGGTTAACATCAAAGGAGTCTTCAACATAGCCAACCCATTTCAGTATAAGGTGGAGTTTGCCACCTCCCCCGCCGGCCCCTGGACCCCCATCCTGCAAGCCATCACCGACTACCACTGGTGCCATGGCGGGCCCTTGGTTTCCTATAGTCGGGTGCCGGACGCCAGCGGCTGGTACAACGTCGCTGATATGGACTGTGACGGGCTGGATTACCTCACGGACTGGCTCACTCCAAATGACAGAGATAAGCTTTATTATCTTAAACTTACAGTCAGAACAGCCGCCCTCGTGGAGTTCGCCAGTCCCCTCGTCCCGGTGCGCATTGATAACGGAGCGCCGCTTCCGGCGCCGCCCCTTATAGATCTTCAGCTTCAGGCACCGGATGGAACTCGCCGCAAACTGGGGTGCTGCGAGACCGTCCAGCAAGGCAAAGGAAACCTGGTCGTGATTACCCTCCAAGCCTGGGACGAGAACTTCAGCCATATCGATGTCGAGCTGCTCGGTGGCTGCAACGCCAGCTTCCCGATTGTCGATACAGGAGGAACGGCGCTGTCCAAGACCTATAACGGCAACGTGGCGGATACAGGCTACCCCATGCCCACTGAATTCCTTTGGGACCCCTGGAAGGCCGGAATACCCCCTTGCTGCTATTTGCTGGACGTCGTCATCACCGACCGCGTCATCGCCAACAACACTTGGTCAGGAGGCCATTCGGCGCAGGGTTGGCACTCGATCACCATCGCCTAAGTCGAGCCTCAAGCCCGCCGCGAGGCATAAACATAGCCAGGAGGCCCCGGAAAGCCGGTTCCGGGGCCCTAAGCTGTTTGAAATGTAGAATTTCTTAAGCCCCGATGGCCTTGAAGACCCTGATAGCCTAAAATCCCCGCTTCGCGGCCTAATCCCCATCCGCCCGAGCGTAATGGTGGGGCAGCGTCTGGGTTCCCAACCGAGTTGAGGCCTCCAGACGGCGAATATTGGAGCCGTCAAGGAGGTCAACGATCGCCAGCGCACTCCCTAGATGGCCATTATGTCTATTATAATCAGTTCTTTGCACGGACAAAATCGCAGTTAAAATCGGGCTTTTAGAACACCACGCGATGTGTATATACGGTCCCTGACGGCGCGGAGCCTTGGTACAACTGGAACTCCCGGCTCCCGCCGGACATCCCCTTGCGCAAGGGGTGAATCCAAGATGGGGAGTACTCGGCCAGTGGAGGGAGGCGACGATGGGAAAACCGGTTTTACGCACCACTCTGCTTGTCCTCGCGCTGTCAGTCGTCTGGACCGCCTGCAACGTCTTCAATAAGGCTCCCGATGATGGCGCCATTACTGCTGACATTGAGGCGAAGCTCTATCAGGACCCCACGCTGAAAACGCGCGATATCAAGGTAGACACGCAGAAAGGCGTGGTGGTGCTCAGCGGCACGGTCAACGCCGACAGTGAGAAGTCGGCCGCTGAGACCATCGCCAACCATGTCCCCGGCGTGAAGCAAGTGATTGATCAACTATCCGTTACGGCGCAGCAGGCGGCTGCCGCGCCCGTTGTGGCCCCGCCCGCGCCCGAACCCGCTAGTCCACCCCCAACTCCCCGGCGCGCCCATCATCGTGTTGCGGGTACGCCCACCCGTCGGGCGCCGGCCGAGACCAGCGTCATTCCACAGCCGCCGGCCGCTTCCGAGTCCACACCCGCCCCGGTGGTCGAGCGCCCGCCAGCCACCGATTCCCGGCCCGTCGAGCCGCCCCAGACCGTGACCATCCCCGCGGGAACGGTGGTTACCGTGCGCATGATCGATAGCATTGACTCGAAGACGAGCCAGCCCGGCCAGGAATTCGCTGCCAGCGTCGCTGCCCCCGTTGTGGCCGGCGATAAGGTGGTGATTCCCCAGGGCGCCAACGCCACGATCCGCCTGGTGAGCGCCTCGCAATCGGGCAAGTTCGAGGGTCGTCCGGAAATTAAACTGGAACTGGCCTCGCTGAGCACCAATGGGACCACGTACAGCGTGGCGAGCGGCTACTATGTAGCCCAAGGCAACTCGCGGGGAAAGCGCACGGCGGAGGCGATCGGCGGCGGATCGGCCCTTGGCGCCATCATCGGTGCCATCGCTGGAGGACGCAAGGGCGCGGCCATTGGGGCCGGGGCCGGAGCGGCCGCTGGCACGGGCGTGGAAGCGGCGAGCGGCCGCACCGAAGTTAAAATTCCGTCTGAAACCAAAATCGACTTCACCCTGAAAGCGCCCCTCGTGATTACCCTGAGCCGATAACGTGTCGCCGGCTTTTTCTTTATCGCCGACACGCACGTTTCCCCCGGTGATCCTCGGATGTGGGCGTTCGCCGGGCGAGTCCGATGGCGGCAAGGCCACATTGTCCGCTGACGGACATTGCGATTCCAAAAACGAACACTCCCAGATCCCCCCGCCTTAACCTTTAGCCCAAAGTAGTCTCAGAGCGACGGTCGCGATGTCAGATGGATCGTAGCGGCGCGTGGCTGTCGCCAGAATGAGTCACCGGCAGTGTCGATCTCAAACTCGTCGAACGTCGTGGAGGTGGATGCGAGATGGCCTCCGATTTGCTCCGTCGTTCCGGTGAGCTAGGCAACCGGGCTGCGCCGGCAAGTGGAACCGATCGCTTCCGGCAAGCGTATAGAGAATTGGTGCACGCCATGGTTGCGACACGACGCAAGGGTCAAGAAAGAAGAAGCTCGAAAGCGGAGGGTAGGAAAATTAACATTCTGTTGATAGGTTGATGACAGGCTAGGGCTAACGAAGCCCGCACTTTGATCGTCTAAGTGGGGCGAGAAGGCCAAGGGTCATGGGATCGCTGCCGCGTTAGGTTGGGCGGCCTCGGCGGCGGCGATCCCCAGCGAGAAGCGTAAAGACCCGAGCGGGTCCGGCGCTTTTCGTTTAACCCTGAGCGATTCTAGGCAACTCGCCACGAAAATGCAACCGCCACTCGAACCCGTTGAGAAAGAGGACGTATCGACAAGCAACGATCCAACCGGGCCGGAGGAAACTGCGGTGCCAGTCCACCGCGAACCCAGAAAGGAGGAAAAATGAAGCCATATCGCAATCTCCGACCTGTGACTTTGACACTGGTGGCGCTGATCATGGCGAGTATCCCGGCAGGGGCTAAAGCGTCGCGTCACTTCAGCCTCGCCTACGCAGCATCGGTGGGCGGAACGCAGATTGCTCCCGGGAACTATAACGTCTCATGGGTGCAGCACAGTCCCCAGGCGACAGTCACGTTCATGAAGGGCAAGCAGGTGGTGGCGACCGCCGAGGCGAAGTGGGTGGAGCGGAACACGAAGTATGAGCGCAACATGGTCGTCTTCGCCAGCAAGCCGGACGGCTCGCGCGCGATTCTCGAGCTCCGGTTCGCCGGAATGAGTCGGGCGCTGGTGTTCGATAACGCGCCGGCGTCCCCGTAGACCCGTCGCGGCGCTGCAACCGCCACTCCGCTCCGTGCATCGAAGTTAAATTTACAGCGGTGCCGGCGGAAAGCAGCGGGCCGGAGGTAACCAGAAGCTGACGCACGCGGTCTAACAGTTGGGCAGGCAGACGTATTGCCTGCCCGTGGTAAGGGGGAAGGGCTCGGACTCTCCTGATCTCCTCCGGCCGGGAGAGAGCCGGCGGTCCTTTCCCCCTACCATGAGCGGGGCGGATTGTAAGCCCAGCCTTCCCTTCGCGCAAGCGCCCGGGCCGAAAGCGGTGTCGTCGCCCCCCCGAGAAGGGTGACCTCCCCGAGCCGGGCCCAACCCCAACGATCCTCGCCGATTCGGTTGCTTCTCTCATCCGGTCTCTTTGCCATCGAACAACACCCTGGCCAGGGGTTACAATGCTCGGTTCATGTTCATTCCGCTGAGTGATCACATCCGGCGCACGAGCTTCTGGTTCTCCACGCTGGCCCTGATCGCGCTCAACGTGTACGTCTTCTGGCTCGAGTTGCAGTTCGGGCCCGACCTCAATCGCCTCATTTTCTATTACGGCATCATCCCGGCCCGCTACACGACGGTGCAGGGGATCGCCACGCTGACACCCGCCGGTTTCTTCGTCCCCATTTTCGCCTCCATGTTCCTGCACGGCGGGTGGCTCCACCTGCTCGGCAACATGCTCTTCCTGTATGTGTTCGGCCGCAGCGTCGAGGACCGCTTCGGCCATCTCAAATTTCTCCTGCTCTATTTCCTGAGCGGCTTCGCCGGCGCTCTCTTACACATCTACCTGAACGCGGGCTCCCGGATTCCGAGCATCGGCGCGAGTGGCGCCATCGCCGGCGTGCTCGGCGCCTATTTTATCAGCTTTCCCCGAGCCCGCATCACCATGACCTTCTTCCCGTTCATCTTCTGGACGTTTGAAATCGCCGCCGTGATCGTGCTCGGGTACTGGTTCTTCATTCAGTTCATTTCGGGTTATCAGATGCTGGAGATCGAGTCCGCCACCCAGGGCGGCGGCGTGGCCTGGTGGGCCCACGTAGGAGGGTTTGTGGCCGGCATGCTCCTGGCCCTTACCCTGCGCCCGCGCCCTCGGCGTCCGGTCGTGGAAATCTGGGACTGAGGCCGGGTCCGGTTCGCCCGAGGACTATGCTCGCGCCCCGCGACCCTCCTAGCGGCCAAACCGTTCCTTTCGCACCGTCAGTTTTTCAATCCGTTCCAGGTTGGGCGTGTAGCCGAGGCCCGGCGTTGGAGGCACGCGGATCGTGCCCCGGGGCGTGACCGTCACCTCGGGATCAATGATATCCTGCGTCCAATACCGGCGGCTGGCGGAGACGTCTCCGGGGAGCGTGAAGCCCGGCAGCGTGGAGAGCGCGATGTTATGGGCGCGTCCGACACCCGATTCGAGCATCCCGCCGCACCAGACGGGGATCTTCCGGGCGCGGCAGACGTCGTGGACCTCCCGCGCGGACGTCATCCCGCCGACGCGGCCCAGCTTGATGTTGATGATCTGGCAGGCGCCCGCCTCGATCGCCTTGCGGGCGTCGTCGGCATTGTGGATCGATTCGTCGAGACAGACGGGCGTGGAGATCTCACGTTGCAACCGGGCATGATCCAGAATGTCGTTCCAGTGGAGCGGCTGTTCGATCATGAGCAGTCCGAAGCGGTCAAAGGTTTTCAGATGTGGCAGGTCCGCCAGCGTGTAAGCGGAATTGGCATCGACGGAAAGCGCGATGCGCGGGAATCGGGCGCGAATCTGCTCAAGCGGTTCCACATCCCACCCGGGCTTGATCTTCACCTTGATGCGCTGGTAGCCCGCCGCCAGCTCGCGCTCAATCTGATCCAGCAGTTCGGGAATCGACTCTTGAATGCCGATCGAGACGCCGCATGGAATCTCCTCGAGAGTGCCGCCGATCAGCCGGCTGAGCGGCCACCCGCGTTGTTGCGCCTCCACGTCCCACAGCGCATTCTCGAGGGCCGCCTTCGCCATCTCGTGGCCGCGAATCGGGCGGAAGCGCGCGGCCAGCCGGCTCGCCGACTCCCAGGCCTGCTGCAGGCTCCAGGGAATCAGAAAATCCCGCAGAACGTGCCACGCGGTTTCGGGAGTTTCATGGTTGTAAAGTGGAGCTTCCCCGCAGGTTACTTCCCCCCAGCCCGTCCGATCGCCGACCGCCACCCGCACCAGCACAATGCGGCGCGTGGTGGTACGGCCGAAGCTGGTTTCGAAGAAGCGCACCAGCGGAAGGCGAATCTCGCGCAGCTCAACGCTTTCGATCGTCATCGGCGGGATCCAACAGATAGTGTGAGAAGCGGTCTCCACGCACAAAGCCGGTTACGATCAGCTTTCGGTTGAACCATTTCTGGAACTGGGAACGTACCGCCGCCTGAAGGGCGCGGGCCTTCTTCGGCCGTTGCTCGGCCAGGCTCTCGAAATCGTTCGGGATGGCCACTTCCGCGGCCGGCCGGAGCTGCGGGGAGCGGGCCGGCTTTCCCTCCAGGGCTCGCTTGACGCGTTTCGATGTCAGCCACCACTCGCAAATCAAGCGGTCGGTCGGTAAACCCTGTTGCAAGCGGCTCGCCACCAGGCCGTAATAGTCCGGCACGTAGCGGCGGGCGATGGCTCCTAAGCGAACGATATTAAAAAAAGCGTTCTTCGCCCGCATCGGATCGTAAGTCCATTCCACCAGCCGCACTCCGGCCCGCAGCGCTTCGTCCCGCTGGGCGAGCTTGAGGGCGCGGCCGAGGCCGCGATCCCGGTGCCCGGCGGCCACGCCCAGCGACAGCGAATGGAGGTAGCGCCGGCCATCGCGCCACGCCGGCATGGCCGCGACGAAACCGACCAACTGCCCGCGGTCGGTGAAGGCGCCGAGCGCGTGGCCGCCGATCCGGGTCAAGTTCACAAACAGGCGCAGCGGGTAGACTTCGGCGTCGGTATAGCCCCAGATCTCCTTCTGCAGTTCCACGCACGCGGCCAGTTCCTCGCGCCGCTGGCAAGGGCGGATCGAATAGGTCATGGCTCAGTGGGCTGCGGACCGGCTTCCGCCGCAGGCTCCCGTTCCTTGACGGCATTCCAGACCGCCTCCAACTCCTCGGGGCCGCAATCCTCGATCCTCTTGCCGCGCCGCTCGATCTCGCGCTCCATCGCCTGAAAACGCCGCTGGAACTTCCGGTTGGCGCGGCGCAGGCAGCTTTCCGGATCCGAGCCGGCGTGGCGCGCCAGATTCGCCACGGCAAACAGCAGGTCGCCCACCTCGTCTTCGACGGCGCGCGGATTGGCCGCGCCGGACGCCAGCTCGGCCCGCAGCTCGGCGACTTCTTCCCCGATCTTGTCGAGCACATCCCGGGCGGCGCTCCAATCGAAACCGGCGGCGGATGCTCGCGCGCCGAGTTCGTGCGCTTCAAGCGTCGCCGGCAGCGCCGAGGGGATGCCCTCCAGGAGCGAAGCGGCCGCGGGGTTCGCCGCCTTCCTGCCCGGCGGGCTCGGCCCGCTCGGGGGATGATCAGCCGAACCCCGGCGATGTTCCCGTCTCTTAGCGGCGTTCCAGCTCTCGAGCGCCTCGCCGGCCGTCGCGGCGCGCTTTCCGCCGAAAACGTGGGGATGCCGCCGCACCAATTTGGTTTGGAGCTTTTCGATCACTTCACCGATGTTGAACCGGCCCTCCTCTTCGGCCATCCGCGCATAGAAGACCACCTGGAGCAGCAGGTCGCCCAATTCTTCCTCCAAGCCCGCGAAGTCCCGCGCATTGACGGCATCGATCACCTCGTAAACTTCTTCGAGTACCAGTCCTTTGGCCGAATCGTAGTCCTGCGCGCGATCCCACGGGCAGCCTTCCGGACCGCGGAGTTGCGCCACCAGATCGACGAGTTTCCGAAAACTCTCTTCGCATCCAGCCATAGCCTCGGCCGCTCAAGCCGCGAAGTCTCAATCTAACAGGCGCCCGCCCCGCCCGGCAACCCGTCACCGCCCTCAGGTGGCTTCGGATTTCCGCCGAAACACCAGACGAGGCCGGGCCCGTCCCGCCGGCGCTCACCGCGCCCCTCGAGGGCCGGATTCGCGGGCAGAGCCAAGGAGTCATCCGTGATCTATGTCCTAGCCGGTTGGATTCTGGCAGCGTTTGCCGCGGCCCCGGTGGTCGGCAAGCGGGTGCGGCGCCGGATCGCGAAGGAGCTGGCGATTCTGCAGGCCGAGCGCCGGCTCGCCGCGGCTAAAACCGAGACCGCGCCGCGCCCCCCAACGACGGGGTGGCTTCCGGTGCCCGGCCGAGGCGGGGCGGCGCGCCCCGGCATCGGCTCGCCGCCCTCCGGGGTTCGCTGACGGCCCTTTCGCCGAGGCCGCCGGGCGGAAGCGCTCAGTATCGCGGGCCGGCCCCCGGAATTTCGGCCGCCGCCTCCGCCGCCCCGGCCAACGACTCCTGGACAATCTTCACGCCGGCGCTCGCGCCGATGCGCGTCGCCCCCGCCGACACCATCTTCTTGGCATCTTCATAACTGCGGATTCCGCCCGCCGCCTTCACTCCCATCGCCGAGCCCGCCACCCGCCGCATCAATTCAACGTCGTGCACCGTGGCGCCGCCCGGACCGAATCCGGTGGAAGTCTTCACAAAATCTGCCCCGGCGCGGCGGGCCAGACAGCACGCCCTCACTTTCTCCTCGTCCGTCAGCAGGGCGCATTCCAGGATCACTTTGGTGAGGGCACCGCCGCGGTGGCAGGCGTCCGCCACGGCGCGGATGTCCTGCTCCACGCGCTCGTCCCGCCGGCTCTTGAGGGCGCCGATGTGGATCACCATATCGACTTCCTGAGCGCCGAGTTTCACCGCTTGCTCCGCCTCGAACGCCTTCGCCGTCGTCAGCGTGGCCCCGAGCGGGAATCCCGCTACCGTGCCCACCTTCACCCCGCTTCCCCGCAGCGCGGCGGCGGCCAGAGCCACCCATGCCGGATTCACGCAAACGCTGGCAAAGCCGTACTTTCGCGCCTCTTCGCACAGCCGGGCAATTTCAGCCGCGGAAGCCTCCGGCTTGAGCAAAGTGTGGTCGATCAACGGGGCGATTTCGCCGGGAAGGCCGGAAAGGTCGCCCCCGCCGCTCAGCCGCGAGGCTCCGGCCGATACGAGGCGGCGGGCGCGTTCCGGGCACCGCGCCACACAGCGTTCATCGCAGCCGGCGCAGCGCGTCTCGTCGCCGGCGGGCGGGCGCGGTTCGCGGGGAGCGGAGTCCGCGAGCTGATCGAGCACCTGCTGGGCAATCTGCTCGATCAGCTCGCGCCGGCGATCGTCGCCGCCGGCCTCCGCCGGATTCTGGTCCGAGAAGAGGATTCGAACTCCCCGCTCCTGCGCCGCTTCTCGGGCAGCGGCCGTGACCACGGCGTCGGGAGGCACGCGCAGCTCGCCGTCGGGCGATACGGCGCGCACGTCTTCGGCTATCACAATTCGCCTCGCCATCGCCGCCCCTTAGTCGGAACTCTTCTCCGCGATCAGGTATTCACATCCCTCAGGACCCATGCGGGCCGAATGGACCGTGTTCGCCGGAACGTCGAAGCGCTCGCCGGCTCTCACCCGCCGCGATCGGCCTTCGGCGGTCACGATCATCTCGCCCGCCAAAACGACGTGCGCGGTGGTGACGGCGTGAGTATGCTCCGGATACACGGTGTTCGGGCCGTCACGCCACACATAGAGGCGATCAAAGCCTTCGGCCCGCCATGGCCGCTCGTACGATTCGCGGTCCCGCATCACGGGCCATTCTAATCGGCGGACTTTTGCGGCCGCAAGAGCGGGAACAGAATGACGTCGCGAATGGAGCGGGAATCCGTCAGCAGCATCGTCAGCCGGTCAATGCCGATCCCCTCGCCGCCCGTGGGCGGCATTCCGTAGCTCAAGGCGCGGATGTAGTCCTCGTCAATCGAGTGGGCGGCCAGGTCTCCCTTTTCGCGGAGCATCTGCTGGTATTCAAAGCGGTCGCGCTGCTCGGCGGGATCGTTCAGCTCGCTGAAGGCGTTGGCAATTTCCATGCCGCCAATGTACAGCTCGAAGCGCTCGACAAAGTTCGGGTCGTCGGGCTTCTGTTTGGAGAGCGGGGAAACTTCGAGCGGAAACTCGGTAATGAAGATGGGCTGGATCAGGTGCCGCTCGGCCAGCACTTCAAACAGGGCTTGGACGGCCGCCCCGGGGGCCGTTCCCCGATCGAGCGTGAGGGTTTGGGAGCCGCTTGCGGCCGCCGCCCAGCTATTGTAAACGTCAATCCAGGGGAAGACGTTTTTGGGTTCGGCCAGATCCGCCAGAGTCGGTCCCCTTCCCGCTTCCGGCGGCCAGAACTTGACAATCGCTTCCCGCATCGTCAGGCGCTCGAACTTCGCCAGCGAGATGCGGTGACCCGCCCAGTCGAACTCGAGCCCCCCCAGCACCTTCTGAGCCACGTGACGGAGCAGCTGCTCGCTCAGCCGCATCATATCTTCGTAGTCGGCATAAGCCTGGTAGAACTCGAGCATGGTGAACTCAGGGTTATGCTGTGTCGAGATGCCCTCGTTGCGGAAGTTGCGGTTGATCTCGTAGACCCGCTCAAAGCCGCCGACGATGAGCCGCTTGAGGTAGAGCTCCGGCGCGACGCGAAGATAGAGGTCCATATCGAGCGCGTTATGGTGAGTCACAAACGGCCGCGCCATGGCTCCGCCCGCGAGCGGCTGCATCATCGGGGTCTCGACCTCGAGAAATCCCTCGGCGTTCAGAAACTGGCGGATGGCTTCCACCAGTTTGGCGCGCCGCTCAAAAATCTGGCGCACCTCGGGGTTGACCATCAGGTCCAAGTAGCGCTGGCGGTAGCGCGTTTCGACGTCAGTGAGCCCGTGCCACTTTTCCGGCAGTGGCAACAGCGCCTTGGCCAGGAACTGGAGCTGTTCGGCGTGAACGGTCAGCTCACCCGTGCGGGTGCGAAACATGTAGCCTTCGACGCCGATCAGGTCGCCGAGGTCCAGCAACTTGTAAAGTTCAAAGTGGCGCTCGCCGACGGCGTCAAGCCGAACGTACACTTGGAGCCGCTGGCCGCCGCCCGCCAGATGGGCAAATCCGGCCTTGCCGTGCGGGCGCATGGTCATGACTCGCCCGGCCACTCGCACTCGCGGCCGGTCCCGTTCCAGCTCCTCGGCGGGGCGGAGCGAGTACTCGGCAAGCACCTGGGGGATCGTGTGGGTGCAATGGTACGTGCGGGGATACGGCTCAAAGCCGAGTTCGGTAATGGCGCGGAGTTTTTTCCGCCGTTGATCCGTGAGTTCCTGACGTTCGATCGTCGACACCGCGCTCCCTTGCCCATCGCGGAATATTCTGGCGCGCTCGGGACAGGCCACCGGTGCGGAAAACTCCGGTGACGCAATGAAGCCGTGATTATAGAGGCCATCGATCACGAGGGTCAAGGAACCGGAACCGGGGGCGGCGTCAATGGCGCATGTTGAGCCCTCGCAGAGAGCAGGGCCGCAGCGCGGGGACGGGGAGGGTTGCTTGGCGGGTCTTGACAAATGGCCTCCAGGTGTCTACGATAGGTTATCAATGCTTTCGTTATCCATTGTCCCCCTCCCCCCAACCTCCCGACCCCGGGCCGCCGGTGCGGCTGGCGGCGGGAGCCAGGAAGGCCTTGAACTCGACGGGGATTCGCGTCTGGGTTGGGCCGCTTCCGAGGTTGGGGCCGATGGACGAGGCCGATCCGCGTGGAGATGGGCCCCCCCACCCAGGGGGGTGAAGCCACTAGGTTATTGAAAACAAGCAACCTAGCGGCTTCGCTCGAAAAACGAAGCCGCTAAGTTATTGAAAACACGTAGAGGGGGTTCTGGAAAGCCACTAGGTTTAAGAAAACAATGGAGTTAGTAATAAAACTCCGGGTCGAATCTACCCGTAAGTTATTGAAGATACGTAGAGACTCGGAGCCCGCCTCTCCAGAAAGCCACTAGGTTGATGAAAAGACATGAGAT